>NZ_JAPVZL010000005.1:0-156662 GCF_041432365.1 Streptococcus sp. 20925_1_69 | reverse complement strand
GGAAAGTTTTTATCAGATGGACAAGGTCTTAACCCTAGGCATCCAGAAGAAACAAAGCATCTACCATATCATTCAGACACATAACCTACCTGTGTCGAAAGCTACGGTGTATCGGCATGCCAAACTGGGATATCTGACAGCCAAGTCCATTGATTTCCCTCGGATGGTCAAGTTCAAGGAACGCAGAAAATCCAGAAAAGTAGCTATTCCCAAAGAGCTGAAAATTGGGCGGACCTACCAAGATTTCCAAGAGTTACGAGAAACAGATGATTTCTTCAAATGGTTGGAAATGGACACGGTCATCGGCAGACCTGGTGGAAAGCTACTGCTCACCTTCAACGTTTCCTTCTGCAACTTCCTCTTCGCCTTGCTTTTGGACAACAAGACTGCTCTGGAAGTCGCCACTAAATTCGCTGCTTTGAAAGAAAGAGTCATGGACGGAGGGTATGCGTTTCATCAGCTGTTCCCTGTCATTCTCACGGACAACGGATCTGAGTTCTCCTATGTGGAGGAGCTTGAGCGAGACATTGATGGGAAGTCTCACCTCTACTTCTGCGACCCTAGCCGTCCTGACCAGAAGGGGCGGATTGAGAAGAACCATACGGTTTTGCGAGCCATTCTTCCCAAGGGCACTTCCTTTGACCAGCTGACTCAGAAAGACGTCAATCTAGTTATTTCCCATGTCAATTCCTTGAAACGAGAAGAGTTTCAAGGAAAATCTGCTTACGACGTCTTCACCTTCACCTTTGGCGAGGACATCGCTGCTCTTCTGGGGTGCCAATTTGTCAAACCAGAAGACACACACTTATCACCTGATTTATTGAAATAAGGGAATTTTCCCTCTAACTACACATCTTATCACCATCGAAAAGTCTCACACTAAACGCTAGCAACTGGAATTTACTCTAAGACGACTCTGTTTTAGGGCTATTTGTCATGCACTTTTTTCTGAGTCTTTTCGCTTTTGAACCCTTATATATCAAGAAAAAGAAAACCAGTGGAAGTTAGTCTCAGACGAAGTCCCACTGATTTTTCACGCGTTTTTCTTATACTAAAAGCTAGGTTGTGGGAAACTGGAAGTTAGTTTTAGAAGTTACCAGAATAGGAGAATTATGCAGTCCTATTATTCAAAGAAACAAGCCCGTTTCTAGTAATGACTAGGAATTCTGTAGTCATTACTAATAAATGGCTGTGAAATTTTAGACTTCTTCAGAAGAATATAATTTCCTTAAAGAAAACTTAAAATCAAACTTTGAGACTTCAAAGTGATTACTGGACTTACTGCCCTTCATTTCTTATTAGCTAACTTTATGATATAATAAAAAACGAGGTAAATTGAATGAAAAGTATAAAATTAAATGCTCTATCCTATATTGAACTGACCCCAGAAAAAGTAGCTTTATTTCTTAAGAATTTTAATAGTTTAAAGCACTTAGCACCTGTTTATATTGATGAAACATGATTCGATACTTATTTTTATTGAGAATATGGTCGCTCATTAAAAGGCCAGTTAATAAGAGGTAAGGTATCTGGAAGAAGATATCAGAGGATTTCTTTGGTTGCAGGTCTAACAAATGGTGAGTTAATCGCTCCAATGACTTACGAAGAGACGATGACGAGCGACTTTTTTGAAGCTTGGTTTCAGAAGTTTTTCTTACCGACATTAAATACACCATCAGTTATTATTATGGATAATGCAAGATTCCATAGAATGGGTAAGCTAGAACTTTTATGCTAAGAGTTTGGGCATAAACTTTTACCACTTCCTCCCTATTCACCTGAGTACAATCCTATTGAGAAAACATGGGCTCATATCAAAAAGCACCTCAAAAATGTATTACCAAGTTGCACTACCTTTTACGAAGCTCTTTTGTCCTATTCTTGTTTCAATTGACTATATCTTTTCACATTCTGATCTCGTTTTAGTACTTGCCAATCCTCAACATATCAAGAATGTGCCTGGTCGAAAAACAGACATGAAAGATGCCGAATGGATTGCTCAACTCGGCCGTTGCGGACTAATTGAACCTTCCTATATCCCTGCTCCTGAAGTAGTACAGCTTCGTTTACTGACACGTCGCATGCGTTCTTACAAGCAGCGTCAAACTCAAGTCAAAAATGAAATTCACAATCTCTTACAACGGGCTAATATCAAGCTAACAAGTTATCTTTCTGATATTTTTTCTAAGACAGGGCGATCACTTTTAAAATTATTTATTAACGGAGAAAGCATTAATGTAGAATCTGTTATCCCTTGTATCCAAAAGCGAGTGAAAGCAAGTCCAGAAGAACTCGTGGAAGCGATGGAAGGAAAGTTGTCACTAGAAGACCGCTTTCTCTTAGACCAGAGCTTAGAGGAATGTCAGATGTATCAGGAACTCATTGAAAAATTGACCGATGAGATTCAACACTACATCGAAAAGGAGTTTCCCTGAGGAAAATAGGATACTTCAAACCATTCCCGGTGTGAATGAAAACTGTGCTGCCACTATTCTAGCTGAGATTGGACCAACTGTTACAGCCTTTCCGTCCGATGCACACTTAGCATCATGGGCTGGACTCTGTCCAGGGTCTTATGAAAGTGCTGGCATTAAAAAATCCTCACACATCACGCAAGGAAATCGCTATATCAAACAGGCTTTGACCATATCGGGATTAATTGCAGCACATTCTAAGGATCCAGCTTTTTCTTCTTTTTACAATCGAATTTCCCAAAGAGGAAGCAAGATGAAAGCCGTCATTGCTTGTGCTCATAAGATTCTCAGAATCATTTACAAACTACTCTCCACCAAGCAGACTTATCAAAAAGAAAAGGCGCTAGGACTGAGGAAACAGTTCTAACGCCAAAACTAAAAAATTCAATTACAGCATAGCACAGGAAGTGATTTTTTGCGCTTTTTTACTGTTTTTTCAAATAAAAAGAAAGGACGAAATGTGTCCTTTCTCTCTATCTTAGCTTTTCTTCAATCCATTACAATGGATTGAGAACTCAATTTCTTATAAGTAAAGGAATTTGAAAATAGCTACTGCCGCAATTGCTGCTGCGATCGGTGCTACTACTGGTACCCAAGAATACCACCATTTTGAATCGCCTTTGTGCTCACCAAGAACTGATTTTGGAAGGAAAGCATGAAGGAGACGTGGTCCCAAGTCACGAGCAGGGTTCAAGGCAGGTCCTGTAGGTCCACCAAGTGATGTTACCAAGGCCATAACAAGGAATCCAAGTGCCAAGTGAGCTACTGAAAGTCCTGAAGCAGTATGTGGTGCTACTTGGGCTTTGATTGCTAAATCAGAAAAATCAACATTTTGACCTGCTTGACTAGCCATTTGTTTCATGTATTGAAGCACTTCAGAACCAAAGAAGTTTTTAGTCATTCCAAGGGCTGCAAAGAAAAGAACAAATGATCCAACAAACTCATTTACAAAACCATTAACAGTTGCTGCAAAATGTGATTCTTTTGTACCATTATCCAAACTTGAAATTGTTGAGAAAGTACCCAAAATGTTGTTTGGATTTTCAGTTTTCAAGTAGTATGGGCGGTGTGTTGCCACAACCAAGGCTTGACCAAAGATAGCACCCAAAACTTGTGCGATGATATAAGGCGCAACTTGAGCCCAAGGGAAAAGACCGCTGATTGCAAGTCCAAGAGTAAAGGCTGGGTTGATGTGGTTACCAGATACGTTACCAAACATCAAGGCTGGAATCATAACCCCCATACCATAACCAACAGCGATAACGATCCAGCCACTTTGGTGACCTTTCGTACCTTTAAGTTCAACGTTAGCAACTGCACCATTTCCAAGAATGATCAAAATAGCAGTTCCCAAAAATTCAGTGGCATATTTAATCGCCCATGTGAAATCCATTTGATAGATTCTCCTTAAAATTTTTTAGACAATCCTTATTCTATCAATTTTTACATCTTTTAGCAACTACTTTCCCGAAAGATTATGACAGAAAACGGTTCCAAATTTTATAAACTAATCTTTTTTTCAAGATATTCCCAATTCATTAGGTTATCTACGCTAATCTGATGCTTTTATGTCAATTCCTCCTGATACATAGTATAGGGAATAAGAAGTATCTTTCCCCATTCACCAATAATAGTTTTGCTATGAACACAAAACTTTATCCTTCTAATGAAACAATCTTAACCTGATTTATATAAAAATTCTCGTCACATTGCCATAAAACCTCAGCCATATTTTTGTAAGAAATGGACTTATCTTGATCTGCTCTAATCGTAAGATTATAACCACTTTCATTCCTATCCATGTCTATATTTAGATTGTAAAATCCTTTCTGTTCAATGAGAATATTCAAGGTATCTATTGAAGGTTTATTGGTTACAAATCCAGTCATTCTGATATGATAATGGGTATCGCTTTTCAAAAATTTGGAGCTACTTTTCTGAACAGAAACTACAATTAAACTACAAAATAAGCCTAGAAAAGCAAAACCTGATCCAATCACCATTCCAATACCTGCAGTTTCCCAAATACCGGCTGCTGTGGTGATACCACTGATTTTTTTATCCCTCATGAAAATAATACCACCTCCAATGAAACTAATTCCACTGACAATTTGGGCCGCAACCCTAGAAGTATCATAATTAGGCGTATCCAAGAAAGCTTCTTTTGATAAAATCATCATTAAAGTTGCAGTTAAGGCAACCAAGATATGAGTCTTTCTCCCAGTCTGCTTGTGCTTAGACTTTCTTTCATAGCCAATGATAAAACCAGAAAAACAAGACAATAAAATGAAAATAATATGTCGGACTTCAATCGGTAGAGCTATCGTATCAAGCATTATTTCCCTCCTCTATCACTCATAATTTTATATTATAATCCTAGTTAGAATTTTTTCAAGAGAATATATTAGTTGAAAATTGTCCTTTTTAAAACAAAAAACCGCAGTTACCCTCTAGTGATAACTTGCAGTTTTCTGTAATGTATGAATTCTTACAATCTCTCAAACAATTCTTGCATTTGCACATCATCTGGAACCAGTTTTAAGTAAGCTTGTACATTGACTTTTGCTTCCTCAAAGTAGCCCAATTCACGCAAGAGATAGATATAGTGTTCCAGAAACTCTGGATTGTCCTTTAAATCTCCTGCCAACTCTTGGTAAAGCTCATAGGCAGTATCCAAATCGTCCATTTCTTGATAGGAACGAGCAATCATCCACTTGGTCAAGAGATTTTCTGGCTCCTCACTTTGCAAGTCTAGAATATCCTCATAACGCTCCTGCTCCAGATAAATAGTTGCTAGACGGAGTAAGATTTCTTCCGTATCCTCAGCATCTTCTTTAGCAGTAAGGAGGTAATTTTCTGCACCACTAGCATCATGCAATTCATAAGAAAATTGTGAACCAGCCAGCAAGAGACGAGTTTCAAATGGATTTTTCTCCAACCCCTGCTTAGCGATACGCAGGGCTTCTTGAACTTGATGTTCCTTATGTAAGGCCTGACTGTAACCATACTCATATCCTTCAAAATCAGGTGAAATGGTATCAAGCTGCTTAAAGTAGAGGACAGCTTTTTGGTATTCTTCTTGATCAAAGTAAAGACTGGCCAACTCAAAAGCCGTTAGGTCATCGTATTCTAACTCCAGAGCTTTTTCTAAAAACTCTGTGGCCGTTTCAAATTTCCCTAACTGAGCATAGGCAAAGCCAATTCGTTGATAGGTAGAAATGCCCGTTTGCTCATAAATCGAGCGATTATCTAACTGTGCATAGCCTTGAATGGCCTCTTGATAATTTTCCAACTCACTATCCAACTCTGCTAATCCCAATATCAAGAGAGGATCTTCTGAGTAAGTCAAGGCCTCCAATAATTTCTCACGCGCCACATCTGTCAAACCTTCCAGCTGGTAGAGGTCTGCTTTCAGAGCCAAAGCCGAAACATACCAGTCACTGTCAGCTTGGATTTCCTCAAGATAAGCAAATGCTTCCTCGATTTGACCATCCTCGCTAGCAATAGCTGCCAGATTGAGATTAACCTCTGGAAAATCCTCTACGATTTTCAGGTAAATTTCCTTGGCCTGAGGATAAAAACCAATCCCTTCTAGATAAGTGGCTAATTCATACAAAAGGTCACTCGAATCATTTTCTAAAGCTTTAACGAAATAATGTTCTGCCTTAACTAAATCTTGCTCTTCCAAAGCCTGTAACATCTGTTGACTATTGTTCACTCTTGACTTCCTCTCCCTCTAGTTCATATAGGCCACTGACTACCTTATACCATTCAAAAATCGCTGAAATGACAACTTTAGCAGAGGCATAAACCGGAATACCGAGCAAGACTCCCCAGATGCCAAACATGGATCCTGAAGTTAACAAGACAAAGAGAACATTAATGGGATGGATGTTTAATTGACTTCCCAAAATCAATGGAGAGACAAAACGGCCTTCAATAGTTTGTTCTACGATAAAGACAATCACTACTTTCAAAAGCATGACTGGACCAGCAATCAAACCCAATACTAGAGCAGGGAGCATGGCTAAGAAGCTACCAAGATAAGGAACCAGATTTAAGATACCAGCAGTAACACCCAGCGTAACCGCATAGCGTAGACCAATGATCTTGAAGAAGATGATAAACATTACTGCTACAATAATAGCCACTGTTACTTGCCCTCGAACATAGTTGGACAACTGTTGATTCACTTCTGACAAGACCTGTCCAACAGGTTCTTTCAATTTCGTTGGCATGAATTGGGTCAAATAGTGACGTAGGCCTTTCCCATCACGCAAAAGATAAAAGAGCATGAACGGAACGATAATCAAGGCAACAATCACTTGAGAAGCCCCGCTAATAAAGGCACTCACCCAGTTGACTGCCTGAGATGAAACTTTACTTGCCCAAACTGTAGCTTGACTAGAGAAGTTTGTCAAAACTTGTTCTAACTGAGGCCTGAAATCATCTGGTAAATGCTTGGTTACCAAATCATTAATAACTCTGTCAGCATCTTCTAGGTAGATTGGTACATTTCTTGCAAATGTTAAGACCTGACGTTGCAGATTTGGAATAGCTACTGCCAAGCCCCAAATGATAAAGAGAGCGATGATGACAAAGACAATAGTGATAGCTATAACACGCTTAACCTTATGCTTCTCCATCCAATCAACAATAGGATTTAATAAATAATATAGCAAACCAGATAGAATAACTGGCAACATCACGACCGCCAAAAAGTCTAAAACAGGTGAAAATAAAAAACTAATCTTACTTAAAATAAAAAGATTCAGTCCCAATAATAAGGTTACCAAAAATACCGTAATGGCCTTGTTATCCAAAAACCACTTGAAAAACCAAGATAGGCTAAAATGTTTCTCTTTTTGTTCCATAAATAATTCCTTTCTGTCGTCCTTTCATTATACCATTTTTAGACCAAAATAACTCTTTTTTAAAGTGCTTACATAGAGACAGCAACATAAAAAATCTCCTCAAAAGAGGAGATTCGATTAGTCTTGAATATGACGGTCTAAGTTCTTCTGATAATCTGCGTTTGATTTGGCTTTTTCGTCAGCAAATTTCTTGCGGAACTCATCCATTTCTTTAGTAGTGACAATCTTATCTTGGATTTTCAGATACTTGTAGCTATTTTCACTAGTCTTGTCACCTACCCAGCCACCTGCACCGCTGCCAGGAACCATTTTCGTCACTAGCATTTGAGCACCATCAGAGTATACTGGAATAACAAGTGCACTATCTGACAACCAAGCTTGGGCCTTAGAATATTTGGAATAACGTTTTTGAAGGTCTGTTTTCTCACTATTTGCATCATCAATCAGTTCTTTGTATTTATCCAATCCAACTGTTTTAATAACTGGATTGTCTGTTCCTGGTGCCACACCAAGAGCACTTAGGAGACTTGGACCTGAAGTTGGATCAAATACATCTAGATAAGTCGATGGATCTGCAAAGTCTGGAGTCCAACCACTGACTGCATTAATATCCCAGTCAGTATTTGCATTGGAAGTAGCTAGAGTAGTCATACTTCCCAATTCGTCATCAGAAACTTGTTGAATATCAACAACTACATTGTCAGAGCCTAAGGCTTCCTCAATGGATTGTTTATAAGACTGAACCTGACGAATAAAATCTGGATTTGATGAAGAAATTGGCAAATCTAAATGAATTGGGAACTGTACTCCATCAGCTTGAAGAGTTTTCTTAGCAGCTTCAAACTTAGCCTTAGCCTTGTCTACATTATGAAGTGAATCTTGGGCATCATCAAGACTAACATCTTTCCAGACGTTATCCAATTTATCCAATTCTGTCTTAGTAACTTGACCAAATGTTTGATCTCCTACTTGAACAAATGTTGGAGGAGTGAAACTTGTCCGTAACTTACGAGGTCCTACTTCGTCCCCAAATACTTGAGAGATCCCTGCTTTACGATCTACCGCAAAAGCCAAGGCTTGACGGAAATCTTTGTTTAACAAGGCTTTCTTAGTAGAAGTTTTTTCTGCATCACTTGTTTTAGCAGTGTGATTGTAATTTACACGGTCGATATTGGTTGAGATATAAAAAACTCCTCCACGCTGTTGACCATACACAATATTATCCTTGTATTTTTCTTTTAGACGTTCATAGTTGGCAGAGTTTTTAAAGAGAGGCGCAGCTGGATAATGTCCCTCATCAAAACCGCATCCTAGAGAGTCTGCATCTTGACCATCAAAGAAGGATAACTTGATATCATCAATAAAGACATTTTGTTTATCCCAGTAGTTTTGATTTTTGGTCATTTCGATAGAAGACTTAGATGTAAGACCTTTGAGGAGATAAGGCCCATTGTATAGAATGCTCGTTACATCAGTTGGTTTACCAAAGTCATCTCCCTTAGAAGCTAAAAAGTCTTCATTGACTGGTGCAAGGACTCCCATTGTTGTTTTTGAATTCCAGAAAGACTCTGGATGATTCAAAGTATAAACAAGAGTATAATCATCTGTTGCTTTCACACCTACGGTTGAGAAATCTGTTGTTTTCCCATTTACATAGTCATCCAATCCTTTGATAGAATCCTGTACCAAATAGAGGGCCTGTGATTTCTTATCTGCTGCATGCTTCAGACCCGTTACAAAGTCCTGAGCCTTGACTTCACCATACTCTTCCCCCTCGTTGGTATACCATTTGACACCCTGACGGATTTTATAGGTGTAGGTCAAACCATCTTTGGAAACAGTCCAATCTTCTGCAACTGATGGAACCAGATTTCCATATTGGTCATTTTCAAGTAAACCGTCAATAACGTTACCTGTGACCTGTTTAGTGCTGACATTTCCTGAAACTGTATAATCCAGAGTCGAAGGATCTGATGAAAATACATAGGCATAAGTAACTGGTTTATTTGCTTCTTTATTAGCACTACCAGATGAACACGCTGCTAGGACAGCTGCCGAGAGTACAGCAACTCCTGCTGCTAAGAAAACACGTTTTTTCATAAACAAACTCCTTTGCAATTTATATAAGATTATTATAGCACTTTTAAGAAGAAAAGTAAGGAAAACAATCTCAATATTATTATATTTTTCAAAAAACCAATCAATTATTTTTTTAAAGTGCTTACATCTAATTGGATGTCTTTAATTGACTTGTTTTTGTGATATAATAGTCTTATCTTTATATAGAGGTAAAGTTATGAAAGAAACTGTTTATTTTGGAACTTATACACGTCGTACTTCTCAAGGGATTTACAAGGCAGACTTTGATACAGAAACTGGTCAGCTTTCAAATCTAGAACTTTTTGCAGCTGAACCAAGCCCAACCTACCTTGCCTTTGACCAGCACCAACATTTATACACTGTTGGTAGTCAAGACGATAAGGGAGGGATTGCAGCCTATCAAACTAATGGTACCTTACTAAATCATGTCGTTGAAGAAGGAGCTCCCCACTGTTATGTTGCTGTTGATGAAAAGCGTGATTTGGTCTATGCAGCCAACTACCATAAAGGACAGGTCCTTGTTTATAAACGTCAGAAAGACGGTAGTCTTCTACTTAGTGATGTGGATCAACACAGTGGCCAAGGTCCACATGAAAATCAAGCTTCTCCCCACGTTCACTTTACAGATTTAACACCTGACCACTATCTAGTGACCTGTGATTTGGGTACTGACCAAGTCATCACTTATGACCTTGATCAAGAAGGGAAATTATCTAAGCTCTATACCTATCACAGCCAGCCAGGATCAGGCTCACGCCATATCGTTTTCCATAACCACTATAAAATTGCTTATCTGATTTGCGAACTCAATAGCACTATTGAAGTTCTAATCTACGATGGTGTTGGCGAATTTGAACGCATGCAGGTCATTTCAACTCTACCAGACGGTTATGAAGGCTTTAATGGAACTGCTGCTATTCGTCTCTCTAAAGACGGTAAATACCTCTACGCTTCTAACCGTGGCCATGATTCTATCGCAGTATATACAATCCTTGCGGACGGTAGCTTAGAGTTGTTAGAAATCGTTCCGACACATGGTCAGACTCCACGTGATTTTGATTTGACGCCAGACCAAGAATTTGTCATTGCTGTCCATCAAGACTCTGACAATGCAACCGTTTTTAAACGCAATCCTGAAACTGGACGTCTAGCAGAACTTTCCAACGACTTCCATGTTCCAGAAGCGGTCTGCATCAGTTTTGCTCCTTAAGAAAACATAAAAAATGAACTTGGTAACTCAAGTTCATTTTTTCTTATAGTCTTTTTCCGACATTGATACGATTAATAGCACGTTGCAAAGCAATCTTAGCACGACGCTCTTGGTCAATCAAGTGTTTTTCGTGGGCTTCTTCGATTTCGCGCTCCGCACGAAGCTTAGCACGTTCTGCACGGCTAACATCGATATCACGAGCACGTTCTGCAGAATCAGCAACGATTGTGATGGTGTTATTTGCAATTTCAATAACGCCTCCGTTTACTGCAATCCAGTTCACGTGATCTTCATCATCAATACGTTTTACCTTTACTTCATCAACTGCTAAAACCGCAATCATATTTTCATGTCGTGGCAAGATCCCCATCTCACCATCCAGAGTTCGAACTGATACATAGCTGGCATGGTGATCATAGACGAGACCATCTGGTGTCACGATCTGGACAGTTAACTGAGCCATAGATCACCTCTTAAAATCCCATTTTTTCAGCTTTTGCAATCACATCTTCGATAGAACCTACACCACGGAAGGCATCTTCTGGTAACTGGTCATGTTTACCATCAAGGATTTCCTTAAAGCCACGTACAGTTTCAGCAACTGGAACATAAGAACCTGGCTGACCAGTAAATTGTTCCGCAACGTTGAAGTTTTGTGACAAGAAGAACTGGATACGACGGGCGCGAGCAACCAAGGTCTTTTCTTCATCAGAAAGCTCATCCATACCAAGGATAGCAATGATATCTTGCAATTCATGGTAACGTTGAAGAACGCGTTTTACTTCAGCAGCAACTGCATAGTGCTCTTCTCCAACAATTTCAGGTGCCAAGGCACGTGAGCTTGAAGCAAGTGGGTCAACAGCTGGGTAGATACCCAATTGTACCAACTTACGTTCCAAGTTGGTTGTTGAATCTAAGTGAGCAAAGGCTGTTGCTGGCGCAGGGTCAGTATAGTCATCCGCTGGCACATAGATAGCTTGGATAGAAGTTACAGATCCCTTCTTAGTTGATGTAATACGCTCTTGCAATTGACCCATTTCCGTAGCAAGTGTTGGTTGGTAACCAACGGCTGATGGCATACGACCCAAAAGGGCAGATACTTCTGAACCAGCCTGAGTGAAACGGAAGATATTATCGATAAAGAGAAGCACGTCTTGGCCTTCCACATCACGGAAGTATTCAGCGATTGTCAAACCAGTAAGGGCAACACGCATACGTGCTCCTGGCGGCTCATTCATCTGACCAAATACCATGGCTGTTTTCTCGATAACGCCTGATTCTTTCATTTCCCAGTAAAGGTCGTTCCCCTCACGAGTACGTTCCCCAACACCAGTAAATACTGAGATACCACCATGTTCTTGGGCAATGTTATGAATCAACTCTTGGATCAAAACGGTTTTACCAACTCCGGCACCACCGAAAAGTCCAACCTTACCACCTTTAAGGTAAGGGGCAAGAAGGTCGATAACCTTAATCCCTGTTTCAAGGATTTCAGAAGAGGTAGACAACTCATCAAAAGTTGGAGCTTTTTTATGAATTGGCTGACGCTCTGTATCTTCTGTAAAAGGAGCTTCCAAGTCAATGGTATCTCCCAAAACATTGAAGACACGTCCCAAAGTTTCTTTACCTACTGGTACAGAGATTGGACGACCTGTGTCCAATACTTCCATTCCACGAGTCAAACCATCTGTTGATTCCATGGCGATAGTACGAACCATACCATCTCCCAACTCCAAGGCTACTTCAAGGACGATTTTTGTTTTTCTTTCGTCATTTTTGTAGACGACAAGTGCATTGTTAATCTCAGGAAGTTTTTCCCCTGCTGCAAACAAGACGTCTACAACGGGTCCGATAACCTGAGCAATTTTACCTGAACTCATCTCCTTCTCCTATTCTATATAAGATACTGTCGGTCCCTAGCTCAACTAGGTCCTAAGTTCATTTTCATACGAGCTGGACTAGAGCCTATTCTAAGGCACTAGCTCCTGCTACGATTTCTGTAATTTCTTGTGTAATCGCCGCCTGTCTGGCACGGTTATACTGAATTGTCAAATCATTGATGACTTTCTTAGCATTATCTGTCGCTGTTTGCATGGCTGTCATACCGGCAGCATTTTCAGCTGTCTTGGCATCGATAATAGCCCCGTAAATCATACTTTCTGCAAACTGAGGCAACAACTGCTCCAAAATTTCTTCTCGGCTGGTTTCCAATTCAAAAGTCAAGCTATACTCTTCATCTGCTTCATTTGGATCCAAGTCAACAATCGGAAGCATTTGTTCCACACGCATTTGACTGGTTAGCGTATTGACATGGTGGTTGTAGCAGACATAGAGTTCATCAAAAAGTTCATTTTGGTACATTTCAACAGTTTTTGAAATAATCTTACGAACTTCATCAAAGCTAGGTTGGTCTGCCAAGCCACGTAGTTCATAAAGTGGTTGAATACCACGAGCCTTAAAGAAATCAGCTCCCATTCCACCGATACAGATCATTTCAAAACCTGTACCGTCTGGATGGTATTCTTCCTTCAACTCCATAACGGCTTTCAGAATAGAGGAATTATAACCTCCAACTAAACCACGGTCTGATGTAATGACGATATAGCCTGTCTTCTTCACAGGACGGCTAATCAACATCGGATTGGTTGAGCCACCAGAGCCATTACCATGAAGAATATCTGTCAAGAGCTTGCGAACTTTCTGAGCGTAAACTTGGAAGTTGCGAGCAGCTTCTTCAGAGCGACCTAGCTTAGCAGCTGATACCATTTGCATGGCATTAGTGATTTGACTCGTATTTTTTGTTGAGGCGATTTTTGTTTTAATATCATTTAGAGATACTGCCATCTGACACCTCTATTCTTATTGGAAGCTGGTTTGATTGAGAAACTCTGTAATCGCAGCATCCAAGACTGCTTCTTCTGGCAAGTCTTTTGTATCACGAATGGTTTCCAAAATCTCTGGATGTTGAGCATCAAAGAAGGCATGGAACTCTTCCTCGAAACGAACAATATCATCTACTGGAACAGTATCCAAGAAACCATGTGTCAAAGCATAAAGAATGGTTACTTGTTTCTCAACAGGTAATGGTTTGTGAACAGGTTGTTTCAAGACTTCAACTGTACGACGTCCACGGTTCAACTTAGCCTGTGTTGCCGCGTCCAAGTCAGAACCAAACTTAGTGAAGGCTTCCAACTCACGGTATGAAGCAAGGTCGATACGAAGTGTACCAGCAACCTTCTTCATGGCTTTGATTTGTGCAGAACCACCTACACGAGATACAGATGAACCCGCATCGATGGCTGGACGAATACCCGCATTGAAGAGACCATCGCCAAGGAAGATTTGTCCATCAGTGATAGAAATCACGTTGGTTGCGATATAGGCAGAGATATCTCCTGCTTGTGTCTCGATAAATGGTAGGGCTGTAATAGATCCGCCACCAAGTTCATCAGAAACTTTAGCTGAGCGCTCAAGCAAACGGCTGTGAAGGTAGAAAACATCCCCTGGGAAGGCTTCACGACCTGGAGGACGACGAAGCAAGAGTGACAGTTCACGATAAGCTACCGCTTGTTTTGATAAATCATCATAAACAATCAAAACATGTTTCCCTTGGTACATAAATTCTTCCGCCATGGCAACCCCAGCATAAGGAGCTAGGAAAAGCAATGGAGATGGTTGTGAAGCAGAGGCTGTCACAACGATTGTGTAATCTAAGGCACCGTACTGACGTAGTGTTTCTACTTGCGTACGAACTGTTGATTCTTTTTGTCCAATCGCAACATAGATACAGATCATATCTTGACCTTTTTGGTTCAAGATTGTATCAATCGCAATGGTTGTTTTCCCTGTCTGACGGTCACCGATAATCAACTCACGTTGACCACGGCCAATCGGTACAAGGGCGTCAATAGCTTTCAAACCAGTTTGCAATGGTTCTGATACAGACTTACGTTGCATAACACCAGGAGCTGGCGCTTCTACTGGACGAGTTTTATCAGTGTGGATTTCTCCAAGACCATCAACTGGACGACCAAGCGGATCCACAACACGACCAATCAGACTTTCACCTACTGGGACTTCCATGATTTTACCTGTACGGCGGATTGTATCGCCTTCACGGATATCTGTAAAGTCACCTAGGATGATTATACCAACGTCTGTTGACTCCAAGTTTTGAGCCATACCATAAGAGCCGTTTTCAAAAATCAACAACTCTCCACTCATGGCATTTTCAAGGCCGTGAGCACGCGCGATACCATCCCCGATATAGGTTACAACACCTGTTTCAGTCACATCAAAATTGGGTTTGAAATTTTCAATTTGTTGCTTAATTAAAGCGCTGATTTCTTGTGCGTTAATTGCCAAAAGAACACCACTTTCTATTTCAAATTTTCTTTAACAACTTTAAGTTGTTGTTTAATACTCACATCAATTGTCTTGTGATTGGCAAAAATGACAAAACCACCAATGAGACTTTCATCGATTTGTTCTTTTACACTCCTTACTTTAAGAGACATTTTTTTCTCAATCAAAGGGAGCAAGCGACTCTTTTGTTCATCAGTTAGAGGATGAGCTGAAGTAATCGTCACTTCAAATCGATTTGTTTCTTTTTCAAGTCGGTTCAAGCAATCTACAAGCACATCATAAAAAAGATTTGCTCTGTGATTGTATGCCAGAACCTGGATCAAGTTTTGCAATAAAGGTGACACAGAGTCTTGGAAGAAAGCAATCGTTTTTTCCTTGTCAGACTCGTCTACTGCCACTTTTTTTAAAAAAGAAGGTAAACCTGTTTCTTCAGCAACTTGCTTGATTTGAGTCAAGTCTGAAAAGATACGGTCTTCTTCTCCTTTTTCAAGTACCAATTGGACAAAAGGCATGCTGTATTTTTCAATTACCTTTACTGTTTTCTTGTCCATTAAGCTTCTCCTAGCTGATCGATATACTGATCAATGAGTTCTTTATGGGCATGACCATCAAGGTTTTGTGAGATGATTTTACCAGCCAAGCTGATTGTCAAATCTGCTACCTCACCCTTAACGCTTTGTAAAGCTTCAGCTTTGTTTTGAGCAATTTCTTGGTTTGCTTTTTCTTTTAAGCGTCCTGCTTCTAGTTTAGCATCTGCTAAAATACTAGCCTTACTTTTCTCAGCTGTTTCTTTCGCATTCTCAATGATTGTCTTAGCTTCTTTACGGCTACCAGCCAATTCATCTTCGCGTTTTTGAGCCAATACTTCTGCTTTTTGACGTGCTTCTTCAGCTCTGTCAATATCTGAAGCAATTTTTTCAGCTCTTTCTTCGAAAATGCCTGTAATATTAGACCATGCAAATTTTTTAATCAAGACTAGCAAAAGGATAAAAGAGCCAGCGATTAAAATAAAATTACCAATTAATTCACCTACTGTTACGTGCATCAGTTACTCCTTTCTACTCTTCATCATTAATTTTATTTCCTAGGTACATAGAGGATAATAGTGTAAAGACATAGGCCTGTACACAAGAAATGAACACGGAAAATGCAGTCCAAACTAAGTTTGTCCCAAATGCGATTGGATACCAAAAAATAGCCTGATGTGAAAGTAAGAGAAGCAAGCTTGTCATTACTTCACCTGCAAAGATATTCCCAAAAATCCGCAAAGCAAGAGAAAGGAAATTCGTGACTTCTTCAAGTAGATTCATCGGTGTCATAAATGCAGGAGTTACAAAACCTTTTAGGTATTGTTTAATCCCACGACGACGAATCCCCTCAATGTGCGCCATCACAATAATACAGAAAGACAAGACAAGGTCAAATGAAAGATTTGCAGTTGGCGATGTCCAAAGGTTTGTTCCATCTGTTGTTTGAAGTTTAGCCATCAAACCAAGATTATTGGCGATGACCATAAAAAGAAATAAGCATAAGTAAAAGAGTGAGTAATCTTTCATGTAGTGGGAACCAAGGTTAGGTTCTGTAAATCCAATTACAAAATCATAGAGATACTCTAGTACATTTTGTTTACCTTTGGGTTTCAAGGTCATATTACGACTTGCCCAATAGATAAATGCAAAAATCAGAAACACAGACAGCAAAGTCAAGGCTGTCAAAGTTAAATCAAAGGTAACAGGACCAATATTGATGGTTGGATTGATACTTTCTTCCATCTAACATTCTCCCTTCTCCAATTTATATTTGGTTATTTAATAATAAATGAGAAGACAAGAGTTACGAAGAAAGTTCCTTCGATAAAGGCAACCCCTAAAAACATCAAGCTACGAAACTCAGCGATAATATCTGGTTGGCGAGCTACTGATTTCAACAAACCATTCATCAACAGACCCTCACCAAGAGATACACCCATACAGGCAAGACATAGACCGAAAAATGTTAAATTCATGACGAATTCTCCTTTTAATTAAAATTTACTTACTTAGTTTAGTCCTAAAAATTGGATTTGTCAACTTTTTACTAACATTGAAAGCGTTTAATGAAAATTATTTACAATTTTACTATTTTTAAGCCTATTATATAGAAAACTTTGTAAAAAACTTGTAATAAATCCGTCCATTATCTAGACCTTTCTGAAAAATGATGAAAAAATCCGAGATGAAATCTCGGATGGAAATAAATATATTTTCTTTAACTTCTTTTCTTTTAGTGAGCAGGATTAAAGGGAAAGCAACGAGAAATCTTTCAGCTCCTGCTTGCTTATTAAGCTCGAACTGTGACACTGGTTCCATCTTCCTTATAGAGATTGATGAGTCCTTCTTTTAATGCACGAACCATGTCTCCTGCTTGAACAGGTTGTGGAACCTTAATAGTCAATAGTTCCATTGGGTTTGGAGCGCGGTCGATTTTATTGCCTTTGGCATCATGTAAATCTTCGATATACGTTTCAAAATGACGGAAACCTGGGCCATAAAACTCTACTTGGTCTCCTTCGTTAATAACGTTCCGTTGACGAATGGTCGCTGTTTGTGTCGCATCATCATAAGAAACCACTTCAGCAACAAACTTGTATTCTGGAATCTTACGACGAGCTCCGAAAAGTTGCTCATTTTCAGATGGTGTTCCGTAGTAGAAACCTGTAGCCAATTCACGTTGGGCAACCTTCCACATCTCATCAATCAAGTCTTGCTTGATAGCTTCAAACTTCTCTGGACTTTCTAGATAAGCATCAACAGCAGCCTTGTAGCAGTTGGTTACAGTTGATACGTAGTGAATAGACTTCATACGTCCTTCAATCTTCAGACTGTCCACACCATTTTCAATCATATCTGGGATATGGTCAATCATGGACATATCAACAGCTGACATTGAAAATTCTTCAGGAATTTCACCTTTCAAACTCTTGCGTTCTTTCCCAAATGGCATATCGTAGAGGTCATATTTCCAACGGCAAGACTGAGAACATCCACCACGGTTGGCATCACGCATACTCATGTGGTTTGAAAGAGTACAACGACCAGAGTAAGAAATACACATAGCTCCGTGGACAAAGGCTTCAATCTCAACATCTGTACGTTTGCGAATTTCAGCTAATTCTTCCATTGAAACCTCACGCGCCAAAACAACACGAGTTAAGCCCAGTTCTTTCCAGAACTCAAGAGTTTCATAGTTAGTCGCACTTGCTTGAGTGGAAAGATGGATTTCAAGACCTGGTGCTTCAGTCGCTGCAATCATAATCAAGGCTGGGTCAGACACGATAACTGCGGCAATCCCGATATCACGCAGTTTACGGAACCACTCACCAGCTCCCTCTTCATTCCCTTCGTGCATAACCATGTTGGCAGCTACATAAACCTTAGCACCGTACTTGGACGCAAACTGGACGCCTTCTTCCATCTGTTCGAAAGTAAAGTTTCCAGCACGGCTACGAAGACCATAGGCCTGACCACCGATAAATACAGCATCTGCCCCATACTGAACAGCTACTTTTAGCTTCTCTAAAGTCCCTGCAGGTGATAAAACCTCAGGACGTTTTAATATTTTTGTCATGTTTTCTCCTATTTGCAATATAAAAGTTTGACGTTTTTCCTTCTCATTTTATAGTAAATAAAGGATAAAATCAAGCCTAGCCGGATTGTTTTGACAATTCTAATCTTTTAAGCTCTACATAATAACTATTAAACTGTCGAAAATTAACCTAGTTTTAACAAGTTGTCAAAAAATCTAGGAAAGTAAAAACCATTATCCAAAGATACTGGCTCGTTAAACTACATAAATCAGTCCTTAGTTAACTACTCCCACTCGATATGTCCATTAATATTGTTTTTTATAAATGGCATAAAATCAAGTTTTTTGTTATCGGATTTAGCCTTATTATCCAATTTATTTCTATTGATCTTGTTTTTTGCAAGCATATTGCAATCACAAAACTATTCTTTCTCCAACGAATCTATACATTCTTCATAGTTTAGTTTTGATATTGCATTTCTGTCTTCATCTCTTTGCTATTCTTTAGTTTGACATCTCATATTTTCTACGGCTTGTATAATTGCAGCATTATCAGCTTTTTTATTTTCCCACTCTATCCAGAAATTTTTGGTTGCACTAATAGGTTTTAATTGTGGCGTTTTTAATCTAATTCGACTTGGCAATAATATTGCATCACCAACCGCTATTGCTTCTCCTACATCTAATAAAGGTAGTTGATCTAAAATACCTTTTAAAGCATCTGGAAGTAAATTTCTTATTACAGATTTATCTCTGTCATTTGATAGTCGTAAGACCAAAAAGTTATTACATTGACTTAAAATTGTCTTGCTTACATCGGAAGGCCTCTGACTAATAACTACTAAAGATATTCCGTACTTTCTACCTTCTTTTGCAATTCTTTCAAAATTCCCTAGTGCTTGTTTTTGAACACTATCAGCATCCTCTTGTATTGGAAGATACAAATGAGCTTCATCACATAAAATAGCAAAAGGTGTCCTTTTTTCTTCATTCATCCAAACTTGCACATCAAACAGTAATCTAGAAATGATTCCAGTAACTATAGGCAAAACGTCGAAAGGCACTTCTGAAAAGTCAATGATTTTTATACCTTTTCTTTCGTCATCTGCACCAATCATCTTACACAATAAATTGGATAGCCAACCATAATCTAATGTATTAATATTGGATTGAAACAAAAATCCGTATCTTTTGTCCATGATTTTCGTTTCTAGCCTTGATATAAAACGAGTAAGTTTACCTTCCCATTCTCCTTTTACTGGTTTGTTATTAGCTCCAATTCTTTTTTTTGTATCATCCTCTTTCAATCTTGTAATCAGTGTTTCCATATTAAATGGAATAGGTGAATCAACTGTAAAAGTACTTAAAACTTTAGATTTCCCCAATTCTCTTAAAGTTTCCTCTTTTAGTTCCCTTACATGAAAAGTAAAACGTGAAGCTTGATTAGGAGCATTATTATCTGACCTATCTAAAATCATAGATAGCATTTCATCTCTATTTAATAACCAATATGGTAAGAAAACATATTTTTCATCGTCGTTTTCTAAGTCTCCTGGTCCTGCAATCTTATAATAATCAGCATATTTCTTATCTGTATCACATAATGACTTATATTCACCGTGCATATCAAGAACAATAATATTAGGATTATTAAGTTTGCTGGCTTCCTCTATCAAATTTGCAACACACCAACTTTTACCTGAGCCTGTACTTCCCAAAATAGAAGCATGTCTTTGAAAAAATTTATCGCCGTCTAAAATTGCAGTAGCATTGTCATCAATTGCAAATTTTCCTATAACCAATTGTTTTTCCAAAGAAATATCATCACTAATAATATTCATAAATAACTTTAAGTTATTACCATTAATCGAATAACAATGATGTGTAATTTGTGGGAAAGTATCAATTCCTCTTTTGAAACAATTTTTAGTATCTCCGTCAACCGTTTTGTATGTCCCAATTAACGAAACTTGAATTACATCTGATGAAATGTAGGCTTCTTCTTCAAGGCTTTCATTATATTCATCAGTTAAATCTTCTAATTCCATTAATTCATTTGCTTTTCGTCTTACTTTATCTATAATACCAATTGTAAACTCAAAGGATCTTGTGGTTTGAATAGCAACAATACTACCAACATTTAATAATGATATTTTCTCATTATCTTCCACTTCAATCAAAACCTGATTAGTATCCACATATATAACAGAACCTATTGTATCATTTTCTTGAAACACTAACTTATCCATCAAAACACCTCCTTAATCAATTCAGCTATATCCCATATTTTTTTATCTTTAATTTCATATATTTGTTTTTCAAAGTAAATTCTTGTTCCACAACTCTTATCATTTATTTTCATTTCTTCTATAGCTATAGTATTTGGCGAATTATCAACAATTTTTTTCGCATTACCATATAAGGTTCTAGTTACAATTAGTTTAGGTTTAGAAATATTTTCTGGTTTATTTAAATGAGTTTCCAAATGGTTATCATTAAAACCATATCCAATAAAAATTAACCTTTTTGCATTATCTATCTCCTGCCCCATTTTTCCAATATGATAATCAAAAGGCTCTTCATATCCTTTTTCATATTTATTAGAACCTGGGGTAATTATGCAAGGAGTACCACAATTTACATGATTTATCTTATTAAGGTTTCCATTGATGAGTTTCCAATTAATTGATCCATGTGGTTTATATATCTTTATATGTGACTTGTAATGATTCATAGGTTTCTTACCTCTTTTTATCCCTTTAAGCATTTCTTTTTCTGCGTTTTCGGGTGAATATTTAGAAATGATTTTCCCATAATATGAATCTGAATACACCAATCCTTTGATTTCACAAGCATACTCTATTAACAAATCATAATTAGTCGTTATTACAACCAAATTATACAAATCAACATTAAAGCATGATAAATACTCAGAAAATCTTAATGTTCTACTTTTTTCTATAATTTCTTTAAAAATAGATATATCTTCGCTTGAAATAAGTTCATATACACTTTCAATAATTGCTTTTTCAATGTTATTTGTTGCTTTATTTTGTTGTAGTGTAGATTCTAAATCTGTTCCATTATTTAAGGTTTCCTCTATGTTTCTCCAACACTCCCTATCTTTGTTACTTAGCTTACTAGGAACATCTTCCATCAGCTTTTCAGATAGTGCTTTCATTCCTGAAATACCTTCAGCACAAGATAGTCCAGAACCTACTATTGTTACAGTTCCTTGGTCAAAGAAACTTTGGATGTTTTTCTTTAGATTATCCATATCTATATCCATCTTCTTACTCCTTTAAGTAAAATATATCACTCTACTCTATTCCTCCTTAGACTATTCCATACATCATATATTTCATTAATTTCAAATTTATTGAACCCTGATAATGGTTGAATTAAATTATCCACCCATTTCACAATTTCTGTGAACTCATGATTTTCTCTAAGTTTTTCATCTATTTTTTTTGAGATTTCAATATAATCTAACCTATCATTAATTTTAGGTAATCTAATATTTTTTAAATCACCTGGCAGTATTTCTAAAGCTCCCCCACCAAAAACTCTTCCTTCTAATTCAAAAGATAGAAGTGATACTGATGAATAAAATAATACCAATGCTTTTGCAACATCAATTCCTTCATTAAATCTGATTCTGTGAAAAGTATCTGTACTCGTAGCTTTAATTTCATTTTTGACTATCTTCGGAAAACTTCCCATCCTTCTAAGTAAAAATGCATCTGGAATCCATATAGATGGAACTTCGTACCATTTATCCCTTAAACCTAATTTATATCCTTTATGTTCGTCTCTACTTTCTACTTCCTTTATATATTTTTTGGCACCTCTATTTAATTTCTTATTATTGAAATCTAATAGCCAAACTTTTCTACCATTTAAACTATTATTCGAAATATCATTTTCTGTATAAAACAATCCAAAGACATCTAAACTTCTCCCTACCAAAGGAACTTTATAATCATCTAGTCTATACTTATTAACCGTCTCATTATTTACAACAAAGACTTTATTATTTCCAGTAGTAATACCTACTTCAATGGTACTAATATCTTTGATTGAAGTAGTCTCATTAACAAATTTATCTTCATAGAATTTCATAAAATTTTTGCTTAACAAAAATTTTCTCCATTTATCACTATGGTCAAAATCATAATCTTCAAATGGAATAGCATAGATTTTATTAGATAATTGAGACATATCTTTTACACTAATATTCCTTATTAATGTTTTTTTGCTTTCCATATCGCTTTTTATTCCAAAAATAAGTACAACATCCTGTTGTATTCCAGAAAACACAATGTTATCAAAACGAATAATAGTTACTTCTTTCAGTTCCTTGAAAATAAACTTTCTAAGCTCCTTAGCATAAGACACTTGCAAAAGATCCGTTGGCAAAACAAATGCAAATTTTCCACCCAAACTTAATAATTCAATGCTTGCTACTGTAAAAGCAACCCATGAATTTATCAATTTATTAGGTTTCATGCCATTACGTTTTAATATATCACTTTGATAATTTCTCTGTTCTTCTGATAAAAATTGATATCGAATATACGGAGGATTTCCTATCACAGCATCATATTTGATTCCTATATCTTTTATCTCTTCATAAAAATTATAAAAATCATCATTTACAACCTTTGTATTATCGATAGCTTTAATTATTTCACATTCCAAAGGATCGATTTCAACTGCTGTAACATTCGCTTTATCTGCAAGTTCAACTATCTGTTTTACAAATCTACCATCTCCCGCCGATGGTTCTAATACATTAGAAATTTGTTGTTTATCTATAATCCATCTTGTAAGAAAATCAACAATTTCAAAAGGTGTATAGAAAACGCCATTTAATTTTTCTTCTGTTTGCCTACTTTTAACATTCATTATTTTCTTCCACCTTTAATTCTATTAGTTCGTCTATTTGAATATTTATTTTTGATATTATATTTTCTTTAATTCTTAAATTAAGTTCTTTTTTTCTTGAATCAGTCTCATTTTCTATCTCTTCATTTATAGCACTAATACTCTTTACCAATTCGGAAATCCTATCAAAAATTTTATGTTCATATTCATTTTCAAAATCAATCGGCAGCAGTGGTATATCCTTGTACATATTCGTTCCGTGAGTGTAAAAGCCTCCTTCAAAATCACTGCCAATAGTTTTAAAAATTTCATCTGTAAACCAGTGACTAAGCCAAGCTTGAATATATTCCAAGTTGTATTTTGAATTATCTCTCAAATATAATCCTATATAACCTGCTGTACCTCCCGATGAATATGCAATATTATTCCTATCTATATTAAAGTTTGGTTCTTTAGAAAGCACTCCAACAATTATTTTTTCCTTATCAACTTCTCGTAAGGCTTGGGAGCGGCCATACTGATACCATTCAAAATCGCCTTCATTTCCTCTTACATCTCGTTTACCTCCCAAACTTTTAGGAAGTAATTTATCTTTAAAATAGTGCAGATATATCCATGTATTTGGATAATTTTCTTTCATCTCTTTTTCATGTATGATTTTTCCATTAATATATGGGAAAATCACATAGTTTGTTGATTTTAGATTTTGGTATGACTTATTTTCCCCATCACTTTTACTTGGCAAATAATATTCTCTCAATAGTTCTATCTCTGCTTTAAATTTTTGTCCCTCTTTTATAAATGTAACTACACCATTTTCATTTGAAACTATTGTATTTTTGGGTATTTTATAAACATCATTCTTGCTAGTTTGTATACCGTTAGTAGGTATTATTTCTTCCTCAATACAAGGAAATTTTTCTTTTGCATATTCATACTTATTAAGAATTGTACTATCATCTGTTAAAAACCAATGTGAAATATCTAGTTTTGAAACATCAAAAATTAATCCTTTTTTGTTGTTATAAATATCTTCTGGAGATGAAACTTTCGTATACTCAAAAGAATTTCCATAATTTTTTTCTAATTTTAAAACACACACATAGTTAATAACACCTTTAAACAATTGTTTACTTCCAAAATCAAAAATTTTAGCTATACACTTCTTCTTTAAAAGAAAATCTCTTAATTTCAATGCAGATGCAACATTGAAAAATTTGTTTGGAACTATAAGTACACCTTGTCCATCTTCATTCAATAGGTTTACTATTCTCTCGATGAACAAAAAATATTTATCATACTGTTTATATGCACTTTCATATTTCACTTCATATACTGATATCTCTTCTTTGGGAGTTGAATTAATAATATCTTCTTTCTTCAAATATGGAGGATTACCAATAATAATATCAAACTGCATCTGCCTTTCATCTTCACTTCTCATAGGCATAATCTCATACAAATCATCTTTATTTACAGATACTATATCTATATCAGCATCACTGACTAGCGAATTCGCACATACAATTGTTTTAGTAAGTGATGGCAATATTGGTGAAATATCCTCTATTCGTTCCCTATCTTCATTAGATAATAATCTTAATAATAGAGAGAAACGTGTAAGTTGAACTGCTTGATTATTTATATCAAATCCTAATAACACCTTTTCTATCAACGCTCGTTTAACAGCAAACGGCACCACTTTTTCATCAATAAATTCGCTATTTTTATCCGCATATAAATCTACTAAATGTCTTTCCAGAAAGTTATAAATCTCAATCAAAAAAATCCCAGATCCAACAGCGATATCAATTATTCTTAATTCCAGTATTTCTTCAACCGATTTTCCAATAATTTTATCAGATAAAGCCTGCTTCACCATTGATACCGCTATTTCATCAGGTGTAGATATTACAGATTTAATTTTTGCACTTTTAGTTTTCTCTAATGTCGCTATTCCATCATTAATTACAATTTCCTGTTGCAAAAAATTTTCATATATTTTGCTTAAAATCGATAAATCAATTACAGAAAAATCATAAGGCACATTAGGAAAATATAAATTCTCTACTATACTGCTCAAAACATTTTCACTCAGATCTGTGATTATACTAGAGTTTCTAAATAATTCCGAATTGTATTTTTTATCTAGTGTTTTAAAATAATCTTTATAACTTCTATGACTTAATATTTCATTTTTTAAGCTATTATGATTTTCAAATCTATTATCTTCTGCAAACTTCAAAAACACTAATTGATTCAAAAATGTCTGTATACATTCATTAACATTTCCATATGAATTTATATTGCATCCAGAACTTAATAAATCATTTGCAATCAAAACTCGCCAACCATTCAACTGATCTAAAAAAATTTTATCTAAAGACATTTTAGTTGCATCTTCTGGTCGTACAGATTCTATCCACTTATTAAATGTCCCGTCAAAAAGACTCTCTCTTGATAATAAACTATATATTTCTTCAAATTTTTCTTCATACTCAGAATAATGATAAAGTTTATATCTATACTTACTAGCAACATCAGATTCTCCGGGCATTTCATGGGTTAAATATATTGCTAAATATTCAAAATTCGTAAGTAACGAAATATCATGTCCAGCATTCCATCCGTATCTTCTAGCTTGTAAAGCTGGGGCTTCTTCTAAACTGATATCAACACTAACTTTTTTTGCTTCGACATAGAACTTGCTCATTCCATTCATTCTAATTGTATAGTCTGGTCTATCTTTACTGTTAACTGTAGAATATTCTTCTGCTACAACTTCTCGTTCCTTAAATGACAATCCATCGGGATTAGAAATATCCCAACCCAATAACATTAAAAAAACATCTATATATTGTTGCCTAGTCATCTGCTCATTAAAATTATTTTTTTGATTTTTATAGTATGACAAATTTTCAGAAAAAACATTCACAAGTCTATTTAACTTTTGTTTTTTCACTTCTAAATTCATATCATTCCTCCACGCATTCTACAATTTCCGAAATATCACACTCTAAGACATTACATATCCTTAGCAATACATCAGTAGTGACATTTTCACCATTTTTTATCTTGTAAAATGTACTTCTACTTACTTTAGCTTTATACATAAGCTCTGTATTCTTCATTTCTATATCTATCAATCTTTTAAATAGTTTTTTATAACTAAGTTTCGACATGATTATCCTCCAACCATATTCATCTTAATATCATATCGTTTCTATTATACCATATAAATCAAACTTATAACAGTATTATATTCTGTTTTCTCAAACATAATGACCAATAAAAAAACAACTAGAATTCTTTTTTCTTAGTTGCTTTTATATTCCTTGAAAATTATTCTTCAAATAATGTATTTCTAAAATATGCAAGCATTTTACAAGCACAACGCTCACAAAACGGCTATTTATAAGGCTTTAGAACCTGTTTTTAATCACTCCCACTCAACTGTTGCTGGTGGTTTACTTGTAATGTCGTAGACGATACGGTTAACGTGATCCACTTCGTTTACGATACGTACTGAGATTTTTTGAAGGACTTCCCAAGGAATTTTTGCAAAATCAGCAGTCATACCATCGATAGAGGTAATAGCACGGATTGCAATTGTGTAGTCATACGTACGACCGTCACCCATAACACCAACTGAACGAACGCCTGTATTGACCGTGAAGTATTGCCAAATATCGCGGTCAAGACCAGCCTTTACAATTTCTTCACGGAGGATAGCGTCTGACTCACGAACAGTTTCTAGTTTTTCCTCAGTGATTTCTCCCATGACACGGATAGCAAGTCCTGGTCCTGGGAATGGTTGGCGCCATACGATATGGTCTGGCATACCAAGCTCTGTACCAAGGGCACGAACTTCATCTTTATAGAGAGTGTTGAGTGGTTCGATCAATTCAAACTGCATATCTTCTGGAAGACCACCCACGTTGTGGTGTGACTTGATAGTTTGAGCTGTTTCTGTACCAGACTCGATAACGTCTGTGTATAAGGTACCTTGAGCAAGGAATTTCACATCTTTGAGCTTGCTTGCTTCGTCATCGAAGACATAGACAAACTCGTTACCGATGATTTTACGTTTTTGTTCTGGGTCAGAAACGCCAGCAAGTTTATCAAGGAAACGTTTAGCAGCGTCTGCTTTGACGATATTCAAACCAAACTTACCACCAAGCATGTCCATAACTTGGTCCGCTTCTCCTTTACGAAGAAGACCGTGATCCACGAAGATACAGATCAATTGATCGCCAATCGCTTTTTGGAGAAGAACTCCAACAACTGAAGAGTCAACACCACCTGATAGACCAAGAAGGACACGTTTATCACCGACAGTCTCACGGATTTTTTGTATCTGCATGTCGATGAAGTTACCCATTGTCCAGTCGCCTTTAGCATTACAGATGTTAAGGGCAAAGTTACGAAGGATATCATTCCCGTATACAGAATGACGAACTTCTGGGTGGAATTGGATACCGTAAATGTGTTTATCTGGGTTTTCGATGGCTGCGTATGGGCAATCAGCTGATGTTCCAGTACGAACAAAGTCAGCAGGAATCTCAGTAACCGCATCACCATGGCTCATCAATACAGTTTGTTCATCAGGTGTTGATTCAAAAAGCGCTGATGATGTGTGAGTTAGAGTTGATTGACCGTATTCACGATTTCCAGCATCGCCTGCAGGAACAACTTTTCCTCCAAGTTTATGGGTCAATAACTGCATACCATAACAGATTCCCAAAATAGGAATTCCGAGTTCGAAGATTTCTGGGTCAATATCAAATGAACCATCTTCATATACAGAGTTTGGACCACCTGAAAGGATAATTCCTACAGGGTTGATTTCACGAACTTCAGCAGCTAAAATTTTATGACTTTTTAGTTCCGAAAAAACACCAATCTCACGGATACGGCGTGAAATCAGCTGGTTGTATTGGCTACCATAATCCAATACGATGATTTTTTCTACATCTTGCAAATCAGTTGAAATGTTGCTCATCTTTTTCCTTTCTCAAAAGAAATATCTTTTCCAATATTCTATCACAAATAAGGGCGAATTACCAACTAAACAAGGCGAAGATTGACTTTTTCTAGTTTATTGGGGTACAATAGAGAAAAGATAGAAATGAAGTGAAAACATGCTACCAGCTTATATGAAAATCCATGATCAGATTAAAAAGGATATTGACGAGCACCGTTGGGCTATTGGGGAGAGACTTCCCAGTGAAAGAGATTTAGCAGAGCAGTTTGAGGTCAGTCGTATGACCCTTCGCCAAGCTGTATCTCTATTAGTCGAAGAAGGCGTTTTAGAGCGTCGTGTAGGAAGTGGCACCTTTGTTTCCAGTACTCGAGTACAAGAAAAAATGCGAGGGACAACCAGTTTTACTGAAATTGTTAAGTCTCAAGGCAAAATTCCCTCTAGCCAACTCATTTCCTACAGAAAAACCATTCCCAATGAGCAGGAAGTTGCCAAACTAGGAATTTCTCCAACGGAGAATATTATCCGAATGGAACGGGTTCGCTATGCCGACCAAGTTCCTCTGGTTTATGAAGTTGCATCCATTCCTGAGAAATTTATTAAGAACTTTAAAAAAGAAGAAATTACCAGTCATTTCTTCCAAACCCTGCAAAAATATGGCTACCGTATCGGTAAATCACAGCAGACTATTTATGCTCGTCTCGCTAAGGAAAAAATTGCCCACTACTTAGAGGTTGAAAAAGGACATGCTATTCTTGGTTTGACTCAGGTTTCCTACCTAGAAGATGGCACTGCATTTGAATACGTAAAAAGTCAGTATGTAGGCGAACGTTTTGAATTTTATCTTGAAAACAATTAATACTCTTCGAAAATCTCTTCAAAACGTGTCAACTCTATCTGCAACCTCAAAACAGTGTTTTGAGCTGACTTCGTCAGTTCTATCTACAACCTCAAAGCAGTGCTTTGAGCAACCTGCGGCTAGTTTCCTAGTTTGCTCTTTGATTTTCATTGAGTATAAAATACTACGCAAAAACTCTCTGTCACAGACAAAGAGGCTTTTTTATTTTTCTAAGAGTAAATCTTTCAAAGAAATCAGGGTTACAGCAACTAAAATCATTGCCATGCCAAGAAAATCAATGGGATAAAATTGTTCATTCATAATTAAAAAGGCAAAGAAAACCGCAGAGATTGGCTCAATTGAAGCCAACAAACTTGACTTAACCGGTCCAATCAGACTGGTTCCCTTTAAGAAGGCTGTATAGGCAAAGACAGTCCCGATAAGGATAATACCCGCAAATGCAAGAAGAAAATCAAGACTAGTTGGGATATTGGCCTGTAGAACTCCTGTAAAAGGAAAGGCGACCAAACCTGCTATAACCATTCCCACACCAATGACCAAACTGCTCCCCCACTTCTGAATCAAAACTATGGGTAAAATAATATAAAGGGCGTAAGTCCATGCAGAAAAGAGACCCCAAAGTAGGCCAGAAGGTGTAATGGATAACTGGTCCAACTGACCATGAGTTGCAATGAGGAAGGTCCCTCCAATGGCTAATATGATAGAAACAATCTCTGCCAAGGTAGGTACCACCTTATCCTTGATACAGCTATAAATCAAAATTCCAACAGGACAAACATACTGAAGGACCGTTGCTGTCCCTGCATTGGTTTCCTGAATTGCAGACAAGTAGGCAAATTGATTGAGGAATAGACCAATTAGAGCAAACATAAGAAGAGACAGCAAACTCTTTCTATCCTTTAAAAAGGCCAACATTTTATCCTTTGCAGTAGCATAAGCCAAGAGCATGAGAACTCCACCAGCGATTAAAAGTCGTAAGTTAGTTAAAACCAGAGCCGAAATTCCGTGCGCCATCAGGTATTGGCCACTCGTTCCTGACAACCCCCAAGCAATTCCAGCCACAACTGTTAATAAAGTCCCTTTTAAACTATTTGACATGTCTCTCCTTACTCTTCTTTGCGAATCAAGTCCATCACCTGATTACGGTCTAAAATCCATTGAGCCCTCTCATCCTTTTCATAGGTACGATTCGATAGGAAAATGACCGCTTCTTGCTTCTGACGATTCCACATGATAAAGGTACCTGTATAGCCCGTATGGTCTAACCAATCTCCTTCTAAATTCCATGCCAAAGAACGTTCCTTGTCATCCAAAGGAGAAAAATTTTGACTTAAGTCTCTTGCAAAATCATCCTCTAAATAGTGCTGCAAAAAGATTTGTAAATCCTTTACAGTCGAAAACAAACCAGCACTCCCAGCATGTCTGCCCAAGAGACGAGCCTTGGGATCATGCACTAGACCTGCCTCTACACCTCTGACTGTTGGAACAGCAAGCTCAACAGGCCCAAACTGGGTTTCATTCATTCCCCAAGGATTAAAAACTTGCTCCTGTAAAATCAAATCCAAGTCTTGATTAAAGATTCTTTCCCAAATAAAACCCAACAGCAAAAAATGGACATCCGAATAAAGAAAGGCTGGCTGACTTCGTCTATTGAGATGAAACATCGCTTCCTTTAATTCTGAGGCTGTTAAAAGATCACGATTGGGAATAAAAGGATCAAGATCTGTAGCATGGGTTAAGAGCTGGCGAATAGTGATGTCTGGATAATCACTCTCAGCTAAAAAATCTGTTACTGGTCTGTCAATATCTAATTGACCTTTTTCCCACAAGAAGGTACAAACTGTGCCAACCCCAACAACCTTGCTGACACTGGCTAGGTCATAAAGCAGTCCTGTCTCAGTATCCAAGCCATGCTCTGGGTCACTCTGGCCTAAATAGACCTCCGTCCATTGATTGTCCTTAAAATACGCAAAAGAGGCTCCGGGATAAATCCCTGCCTCAATTTGTTCTTCTATTTTTTTAATAATCTTGGTCCACTTCATACTTCTTCAAACCACAATTCAACATTATTTCTATCTTTACCAAGGAAGAATTTTTCAGACTTAGGAATAAAATATTCGGTAGACTCAAACTTCTGGCGCAGACTTGCTATATCTAGTTCATTGACCAAGAACTTGAGCATAGATAAGTCCCAAGTAGCCGTATTGTCCACAGTCAAATCTTGACCCTGAGCTGGGATAAAATCAAGTGAAGCCCCAACTTCAGATACTTCCAAGAAACTTTCGACATCAGTTGGGAGATGTAATTCCATAGAAATCTCAAATTTACTTAAAGGAATTGATTCCAAATCTGTTTGAAATTCAGGTTTTTCTCCTACTTCTACTAGACTTGCTCTATCATCTTCCGCATGAATCAAAATCAAATCATCTTCTGGCGAGTAAATTTCAAAAGCGTAGCCGTTTTGACCTTTATATAATTGATGGATCGAATCTGTTTTAGATAAAAGTCCTTCAATTTCTAAGGGATTTTCCACCTTGACAATCAATCTAGCTAATTTTTTTCTTCCCTCCACCTTACGAGTACGCATACTTGGAGCCTCTTCTAAAACCAGCTTTTCTAGACCTATTTGATCACCTAGTGACAGAAAGGCCGACTCTTCTAACAAGGCTTTCATACCAAGGGTTTCAATATAAAATGTTTCATTTAATTTTCTATTATTAACTTTTAAAGTAGGAATAATCCGTACAATTTGATTTACATTCATAAATTCCTCCAACTCTTTTATTTTAAAGGATTTTAGAATTTTTTACAAGATATTATGCTCAAATTTACCAATTTTCACCTCATTAAAAAATTTTTTTCAAAAGTCTGGCCCAAAACTCCATTTTTAGAGAAAAATACAAAAGTCAAAAAGCATACTAAAAGACATATTTTCTACAACTTAAAATACTGATTTAAGATCTAAGATAAAACTGGAACTCTAATTAATGTATTGATAACAAATAATTGACTGTCTTTGTTGATTTTTGATTACGGAGGAATATTAGAAAGAAAAAGAACCAGCTCTTAAAACTGATTCCTTTTACAAGTGAAAAATTAGTTATTTTCAACTTTCTCATCGTATTTTGGTCTTAGTGTTGTACCTGAGTTAACAATGGTACGTTTTTGAACAAGAGGAAGGTCTGTGCGATTATAAACTGTACGCCATGGTTCCCAAACAAGACCTGTTTTTTCTTGAATCTTCACGCGTATATTACGTACATTTCCTTTAAATTGAAGTTCAGTTTGGAAGCCAGCTGTTCTGTTCTTACCATTATCTTCCCATTGACGTGAGCGAATACTTTCAATTCCATCCTTATCATAAGTTACTTCATCCCAGTAAACATAGTAACGAGCAATATAAGCTCCCTTATGTTGTAAATTAAGATAACCATTTTTGTATGAAGTCACTTTAGTTTCAATGTAGTCTGTGTTACTTTGAATGGTGGCTACTTGATTATCTTTCAAGAATGCAGTCTTATAAGAAATTGGAACAGCAGGGTTTTGTGTACTGAAAGTAGCTCCTTCTTGAATCAATTTCTTCAAATCTTCTACTGTACCTGTCACAACATGCGCAGCGCCATCAGCATTTCCACCTACGATTGAAACGGTTACAGTTGTATTCTTCAAGACACGCGCCCATTCAGATTCTGGTTTAATAGGCACTCCTTTGATAACAGCATTGATGGCTGCTTTCAACTCTGTACTCTTGCTTGTTGTTTCAAATTTGACATACATTTGACGTCCGTATGAAACGCTTGACACGTATACAGGAGGTGTTTTATCATCAATTCCACGTGCTTTCAATTGATCAACCGTTACTCCTGGCGCAAATACATCTGATGGATTTTTTGGAGCATCAAAGTTAGCAGTATAGTAAATTTGTTTAAAATCAACAACTTCAACTTGTTTTTCACCCTTGTTTACAGCCTCAAAGTCAATTTTCAAATTAACACCGACTTTTTCAAAATCACTTCCGAATTTTGCTTTCAATTGATTCATGCTGTAAGCAGAAGTTGATTCGTACTGCATACGTGCTGGAGCAGGATTTTTCGCAGCATATTTTTCATGCCAACGATTTAACAAGGTATTCACACCTTCCTGCATACCACTTGCAGTTGGATTAGCATCTACATAGCTATCTCCGCCTACCATTCCTGGTAAATCAACACTAATTCTACCTTTGCTACGATCTAAACTAATTTGTTGTGGTTTATTTTCTAGGAGGTCTTGATTTGCTTTAAACAAAGCACCTAGGAAGATATCTCCGTTACCATTAATGGCAACATCCGCAGAACCATTAGAAAGGTTTTTCTTCACTTTTTCCACAACCACAAATTCATTTCCTTGTTGTTTTGTGCTTGTATTAGTGTAATTTTCTAACGCTTCGCCTTTTCTAGTTAAAATATTTAACTTATCATAATTTAAACCAAATAAATAGTTGTTTAGTTCTGCAGTAAAGTCTGTTTTTGCTTTACTTTCTGTTTTAACTTGGTTTTCTGTTTTCTTATCTGCTACTACTTTTTCTTCTTTTACAGCACGATATACTTCAACTTCTGCCAAACTAAGAGGAGTTTTAGATTTATTTAATTCAATTTTTACATATCGTGCATTAACCCCTGAGAATTGGACATCAACTGTTGGTTGATTGTTCAAGCTATCGATGTGTTGACGAGTTACCTCATTTCCAGCTTTATCCAACAAAATAACATCAAAATTAGATAAGCGATTTGCTACATCCCCATCTCCACGATTGTAAATACGAACAGTTCCTACTGATTCTTCTTTCTCTAAATCAACTTTCCACCAAGAATGATCTTGAAAATCTGTATGGGTAACAGAACGGTGGTTCCATGCGTTATCATGATTGCCGTCAACTGCTCTAGAAGCATCTCCTCCATAAGCAATTGAACTCTGACTTGCAGGTTTGTGAGCAGCAATATTTTCACCAGTAACTACAGCTCCACTTGGCTCTGTCGCTTTTACTACATTTGATTGAAAAATTAGTCCAGAACCTAGTAAAAATGTTGCAAGGGCAACGCCACAGACTCCAACGCTACATTTACGAATAGAATAACGAAATCCTTTATCTTGTTTATTTTGAGACATAAAAAACTCCTATATATTTGAACGAATTATTTCTTGAACGCGCTTTCTTGAAACAATAAGAGTATAACATAAAAATATTATAGATGCAATCATTTTCTTAAAAAATTATTATTTTTTATTAGTTCAACTTGTATAGTTGCTCATATGTTAACAATTTCACATTTAAATACCAAACGGTCTATACCACTAAAAATAAGAAAACGAGCAGGCTTGAGTCCCTATCAGTTGGGAATCAGCACTGTTCGTTTTTGTATATATAATCAGATTCAACTCTTAAATCTATAACTTAAGAAATTTTTTAATGAAAAGCTTTTCATTGTTTTTATCATTTTTTAGATTCAAATTCTGTATAAGCTTTCTGAAGATAGGCATCAAAAACTTCTTCATCTGAAATGGTATCTGATATGAAGCTTCCGTTGCTGGTTCGTTCTGACAGGTTCAAGTCTTGCAATCGGTTTTCATAGATTGTTCCTTTGTTGGATTGAACAAGCAGAGTTTGGTCGTTCTCTTCTACTTCTGTATTGAAGAGATCACCGATGAAACCTTGTTCTGCAACTGCACCAGCCAAGAAGACACGGTGCGGTTTGTTTTTCAATTCACGCAAGACTTGTAATCCTCGTTTGGCACGGCTAGTTGCCGGAATCTCCTCAACGGAAACACGTTTCAAACTTCCACGCTGAGTCAAGAGGTAGAAGGACGAGGTATTACAGATAAAGGCCGATTGGAGGACATCATCTTCTTTCAGGTTCATAGCCTTGACACCTGCAGCCTTGGCACCGACAACCGGAACCTCTTCGATATTGAAACGAAGGGCATAACCATTTTGGCTAATCAAAAGAACATCATCTAGTTTAATCGGAGCCACTGCTACAATCTGGTCTGTCTCGTCTTTGAGCTTAGCATACTTGACAGACTTAGATTTATAGGTCCGCCATGGAGAGAATTCTTTTCGTTCTACACGCTTGATTTGACCGAGACGAGTCGTTACAAAGTAGGTTGTCGCATCATCAAACTGATCCACGACTTCCACATAAAGGATTTCTTCATTCGTTTCAAAGTTTGTAATGGTCTGGCTCAGATGCTCTCCGATATCCTTCCAGCGAATATCTGCCAATTCATGAATTGGTCGATAAATGACATTTCCAAGGGTCGTGAACATCAAAAGATGCTGGGTGGTCTTGGCAGATTGAACAAAAATCAAACGATCATCATCACGTTTGCCAATTTCTTCCAGCGTTGAAGCCGCAAAGGAACGTGGGCTGGTACGCTTGATGTAACCTGCCTTGGTCACACTGACGTAGGTATCTTCCTCGGCGATAAGACTAGCTGTATCAATCTCAATTACTTTTGCTGTGTCTTCTAAAGTACTCAAACGTGGAGTCGCAAACTTCTTCTTGACCTCACGAAGCTCTTTCTTCATGAGATTGTACATGGTCCGTTCGTCACCAATGATCGCTGCAAGCATGGCAATCTTTTCACGAAGTTCTGCTTCTTCCTCCTGCAAGACAACCACGTCTGTATTGGTCAAACGGTAAAGCTGCAAGCTTACGATGGCCTCAGCCTGCTCTTCTGTAAAATCATAGCTGACCTTGAGATTTTCCTTAGCGTCAGCCTTGTTCTCAGAAGCACGGATAAGGGCGATGACTTCGTCCAAAATTGAAATCACACGAATCAAACCTTCAACGATATGGAGACGCTTCTCAGCCTTTTCCTTGTCAAAGCGTGAACGCGCCAGAATCACTTCACGACGGTGGGCGATGTAGCTAGACAGGATTGGAACAATCCCAACCTGACGAGGCGTGAAATTGTCAATTGCCACCATGTTAAAATTGTAATTTATTTGTAGGTCGGTGTATTTGAAGAGATAATTGAGAACAAGCTCCGTATTGGCGTCTTTCTTGAGCTCAATCGCGATACGAAGACCGTCACGGTCAGACTCATCACGAACCTCAGCAATCCCAGCCACCTTGTTATTGACACGAACATCATCGATTTTCTTGACTAGATTGGCCTTGTTGATTTCATAAGGAATCTCAGTAATAACGATTTGTTCCTTACCGCCTTTTAGCTTTTCAATCTCAGTCTTGGAACGAACAACAACGCGCCCTTTCCCGGTTTCATAGGCCTTCTTGATTTCATCACGACCCTGAATGATTCCTCCAGTTGGAAAATCTGGTCCCGGCAAGAATTCCATGAGTTTATCAACCTTTGCAGTTGGGTGGTCAATCATGTAAACCGCCGCATCGATAACCTCAGCTAAATTATGGGGAGGAATATCTGTGGCGTATCCAGCCGAAATACCAGTAGAACCATTGACTAAAAGGTTTGGAAAAGCTGCTGGCAAGACTGTCGGCTCTTTCTCGGTATCGTCAAAGTTCCAAGCAAAAGGAACAGTCTTTTTATCGATATCTTGAAGAAGGTAGCCAGCAATTTCAGACAAACGCGCCTCAGTATAACGCATAGCCGCAGGCGGATCTCCGTCCATAGAACCGTTATTACCGTGCATTTCGACTAGAATCTCACGATTTTTCCAGTCCTGTGACATACGAACCATGGCATCATAGATAGAAGAATCCCCGTGTGGGTGAAAATTCCCCATGATGTTCCCGACAGACTTGGCCGACTTACGGTAACTCTTGTCAAAGGTATTGCCATCCTTATTCATCGAATAAAGAATACGTCGCTGAACCGGCTTCAAACCATCACGAATATCCGGCAAAGCCCGGTCTTGAATAATGTACTTGGAGTAGCGACCAAAGCGCTCTCCCATGATGTCCTCCAGGGACATGTTTTGAATGTTGGACATGGTTATAAACCTTCTTAATTTAAATTATTCCTTCTAGCTAAAATTCTTTACAGTTTAAACTTACTATTTATACTATCACCTAATACTTTCATCTAGTACTTTTTCCACCCTATATAAAAAACAGATTAAGTAAAATATACCGAATAAAAACAAAATAAATATATTATAAAAATTGAGTTTTCCACAAAAAAAATGAAAAATAATGAAAACGGAAAAGAGAAAATATATAAAAGAAGAAATCTTCGAAGGCCATCTCCTTCTAACCGATACAAGTTTATACTGATACTTTTTAGAAAAATCTCTTTTTTCGTAAGTAATCCCCTCAGAATATACATTCAATTGAGAATTACAAAACGATATAAATAATAGATAAATAATGACTGACAAAATGATATAAATAATATTTTTATATTCAAAAAACAATAACCAAAAACTAATAGTAAGGAATATAGTTGGCATGATGAATCCTAATAACCAGTCAAATATACTAGATATCAAAGTCCATATAGTCTCGATTTTTTGAAACATGAAAGAGAAATTATCAAAAACTGTTTCACCCACGGCTGCTTCCAACCGCTTATCAAAATTAGATTTTGAAAAATTTATTTTAGTATATACATACTCCTCAGTGTTTCCTTCCCTATGTTTTAACGCACCTTCAGTAGTAGAAATTTCCGTATTTTCTTTATATTCCCAAATTGATTCTAATCTTTTCAACAAAGGGTATCTTTGCCCCTCTTTATTCAAATTATCAAAATTACTGATTATGTACATTGCTCTTAGTGAAAGAATTAATAACAAAAGTATCAAAATAATATTAAATAGATATTCATATTCACTCACACTATTGACTATATTTTGAAACGATTTTTGAATTTGTTCCCAAGTAGTTTCTGGTAATATCTTTGAGATAAATGTATTTGTACTTAAAAAAGTTAGGATTCCTATAATTATGTCCTTAATTGAAAAAGTTAACTGATTACCTTTTTTCTCTACAAATTTAATATAATCTTCAAATTCTTCCTTCGTGATACCATAATCTAATAACTTGGAGCGTAATTCAAATAGAATTCTATCAATCTCAAAAACTGTAGTATATTTTTTGTTTAATATAGTACCATTCATTCTATGCCAGTTCTTGTATTGTTTCTCAATTATAATAAACAACGGTGAATCATTAAATTTTTTACTTCTACGTTTCCTAAATTCGATAAAAGTTAAAAAAGCAATTAAAAACAGAACCATTGTTAGCGCTTCAGACATTGAATCCTCCTTTATCTAAACATCACGTTAGTTATTAGTGAGTGTAACTATTTTCATCCCACAAATCCTCGTTTATACTTGATATGACTGGCGATATTGCTATCTACATCTTTCTTATCCCAAAGTTGGAGTTCCCATGGGTAGTAAAAATTACTTTTATTTTTAAAATAGATATGAATACCGACATAGCCATCTTTATCACGTAAATACCAGTTTTTTAGTCCGTAATTCTCTTGCCAATCATCTAATTTCTCCATGACTTGAGCTATCTCTTTGGAACTTAAAATCATACGAGCACCAAAAATATCATTAAGAATGGAATTCACAGGATAGCCCTCTTGACGCTCGGAAAAACGTGTAATTTTATCTAAAATAGACTCAGAAGTCTTGACACGATAAACATAGGCAATATCTTGGACATCCGCTTTCATCAGATAGTCATTAATTGACTCATGTAAATTCAGACGGTAGGCCAAAATCGCTTTAGTCGGAACTTTTGAAAAGGTATGCTTGAGATTGATTTTTTCCACCTTACCCGTTTCAAAATAATCTTTAGAATATTCTCGATGAATACGATTAATCTCTGTAATGAGGCGTTCCACTTTTTCAATCATGAGTCCTCTCCTCTCGCTTTTTCATTTTTCTAGTTATTCCCAAACTTCTTCACTCTTTCCTCAGCATACTCAATCATCTTCTCCGCTACTTCTTTATCGTAGTCAAAGCCCAACTTTTGAGCAAGTCTTTGAGCTTCTCTATGAAAAAGTTGCATCGTAGCAAACAAAGACTGAGTGATTTTCTCTTTACTTGAAAAATCAAGTAAATTTGAGAATTCCTTCTTTTTCTCAGCAGGTAAATAGTTGAAGAGATACTTGTAGTTCTTGCCGATATCGACTTTCCCCCTATCACTTGCAACCTGCCAAGCCATTACCTTCAAGAGTTCTTGTTGGCAAATACCGTAGAGATGGTCTGTCGCGTAGATGAGCTGATTCCGACAAATCCCTTTAACAACGTAGGCCGACACCCACCAAAATTCATTGCAGGAATTTTTAAAATCTGTCTCACTAGCTGGACTCATCCAGAAACGCTTTGGACTGGGAGAATAGGACTCAAACAAGCCCTTAGTATCCTCTAGTACCGTGAAATCCGCTTCGCTTTCTACCCACTCCTTGATGTGCTCTTTGGGGCAGAGAGTTAAATCAATACGATTACCATCCTCAAAGGGCATAAGATATAGACGACGATGTTCAATAGCAACCTCTTGCTCAATAATGCGTTTGCCAAACTGACCTAGCCAAGAAAGGTCACTCGTCATATTATCTAAATCGTCCACGACATAGACCACGTCATAGTCTTGAAATTCATCTTTTGGGGCCTTTGGGTTTGTCCGTGAACCAGACATGGCGACAGCTTTGACTTGTAAAGTTTTGGCAGTCTGTAAAATCAGATCTAGCATTTCTGTTTCAGCTCTCATGTCAGCACCTTCTCGTTTTATAGATTACTAGATATCTGCTGCTTCTTTTTACTGGATAGCTTTTATACTATAACTCTCCTGTCTGGTAAAGACTGTATCCTTCGTAGTAGTATGAAGCATCCACTCCCTTAAAGAAACTGGTCTGACTGAGGTCATCCGTCAAGTTATTGAGGAGCAAATACTTGAGTTCTCCAGTCGACACTGCACTACGCTTCATGGCATTGAGGTACTCATCCTTATCTATAGCATTCCAGTCTACCACTTTGTCCAGTTTCTGACGAAGCATACAATCTAGCCAAATCCGCATTGCGCGTCCATTCCCCTCACGGAAAGGATGGGCAATATTCATATCCGCATACTTATCAACCACTTGATCAAAATTGTCATGAGGAAGTTTGTCAATATACTGTAAAGATTGCTCTAAAAAAATGCGAGGGGCAAATTGAAAATTATCCTTTGCAATATTAACATCACGGATTTTTCCGGCGAAATCATAGATACCAGAAAAAAGATAGTAGTGAATAGCGGACAGCCCTGCAAATGTCCCAACTTCCATCTTGAACAAATCTCCTGTCTGAAAAAGCAGAGCGGCTTGTTTTTTTGTCAATTTTTCTTCTGCATCTGCCAGCTGGGCTGAGTTTGTAATGCTTAGTTTATTTTCCAATACCATATTTTCCCCTTATTAACGCCATTTTGTATAGAAAACAGGGTGCCCTTTAGCAATATGTTCTTTCAGTTCATCTGGCAACTTAAACTCTACAATGTCTGTAGTAACCCTTGGTAAGTAAGCAAAATCTCCGTTGAGTCCGCTAAAATAGAAACCATTTTCCTTAGCCTCTTTGTCCAATGAAAATATCACTTTTGGAATAAAATACTCATAATCAGGCTCTCTATTACAAATCATATTTCTTACATCCAAAATAGATGTTTTCGCATCCAACACATCAAGTACTTTCCCATACTCTGCATGACTTATTTTGAACAATCTAATCTTTGCAGCTCCTTTAGGTTTCTTATTCTCCATTTACTGGATCCTCCTTCTTACTTTTTTCAATGTAAACTTTTTGTAAGGTGTAAATAAATAGCTATTATCAAAACTCAACTTGTCCTTTTTAGGGAAAAACTGCCTAAAAATTAGGACAGCTACTCCCTAAAAAGGACAGATATACTGAACTATCTTGCTACTACTTCCTTAGTCGTAGCAATTTTTTTGTCAGCCCAGATGACTAAATCCTTGATAACCAATTTCTCCACTGCTCGAATAAAGTCAGACATAAATGTATAGTCGATTTGTCCATTTTGGATTGGAAGTTGAATCTCTGTTTCTTTTAACCCAATTTTGGTAGCCTTGGCATTATAATTAAATCTCTTCTCAATAACTTTTTTTATTGCAGTCATTAAGTAGAATGCCGTATATTTGTCCAATTTCTCTGATTGTAGAACACTTGTTGCACCATGTCCATCTTTTAGATAAAATGGTGACTCTAAATAGACAATATTTTGATTATTAGAATGAATTAAAATTGTTGGTCTTCCATCTGGATTATTTAGAACCTCTCTTCTCAAATTGTGATAAGAAATAATACCATTATTAATTATTGCCTGTCCATAGAAAGGATATTTATTTTCGCTTTCATCGGATAATTCATCTAATTTTAACGGATTTAACTCTTTAATTCCAGAACACCATTTCAATACATCTTGCAATTTGAAATAAGCATAGTCCTCCGACTCCTCTACTCTACTCTTAGTATCGGAAAGTTTTGCAAACTTGTCAAGTACTTTTTCATCATTTTTTGTAAGATGATAATCTCTGAGATTTGTTACAGTTAGATAAGCCTCGAGCGCTTTGATGTAGTTTTCCATATATACAAATGCTATCTCGTTATTTAAAAATGGTAATTCCAGTTCTAATTTTTCAAGACGAGATTTTTGTACGCTAGGTCTATCATTACCGGCCCACATCGGACGTACTTTATTAATGAGAGCTGCAATATATAGTTTACTCTCATCAGACATTGTTTTATAGTTTTTACTAGCAAAAATCCCCATGCAATGTCCTCCGACAATAAAAGGTTCTGTCTGTAAGAAAACTGTTCCTGCATACTCACCATCTTTTGATATTGTCAACTCATGATTATAACTAAAATCGCTATACGAATAAAAATTTATCCCATTTCGAGTTGTCGCTCCAGTAATTGTATTGACCATTCCTTCTTCTTTTACATTAAAACGATTACGAAGGGACGGCTGATTCCCCGATACAATATCAAATAAATCGGATACTTTATATTCTTTAAATTCTCCCCCAGCTTTGACAAAGTCTTCCTCTAACTTTGCGAGTCTGGGGCTTAGGCTTTTTTTGAGCTATCTTCTCCCTTACTCTTCAGGAGTTGTTCTACTTCCCAAGCTAGGTAGTCGGCAACAGTCTTTTTAAAATCGTCCAAGGTTGGTTTTGTATCAATGATCTGGTGCTGTTCGAAATTCCAATCATTTCCTTTGTCAGTGATAAAATCCTCTATAAAGATAGCATCCAAATCCCACAGTTCTTTACTTACCTCTGCCCTCTTGCCAGCCTTATAAATTTTAATCACATCCTGGTAACGTTGGATAGGATTATCAACCTCTGAAATCCCCCGCTTAGCACGCTTAAAACCGTCATTTCTAAAATCAATAAATTTAACTGTCTGGTCGTAATCGTGTGCCTCATGTGCCTTAAAAATATAGATAGAAGTCTGGACCCCTGCCATGGGAACAAAAAGATCCACGGGCATTTTGATAGAAGCAAGTAGGGTATGCTTTTTCAAAATAGCTTGAGCTGTCTTTATCGCCTTACCAGAACCAGCACTATCTTGAATGATAATAGCACCTAGACCACCATGCTCCATCTTATCCAAACCATAGGCTATAAAGGGAAGACCATTTTCTTCATAAGAGAAAGGTGGATTCAGCAAGACACGATTAGCTTTAAAATCCGTAAACAGACTCTCAGGACGATTGAAGGCAGAACCTTTTTCAATTCGACTAGACCCATATCCACGAAGAATCATATTGGTTGTCGCTAAGGTATACATCTCTGCATTAAGTTCTATTCCTAGCAGATTATCTTTCTTGAGTTTCGCAATCTCCTCGTTGGCTCGAGAAGTCCCCTTCCCAAAACTGGCATTTGCATGGTCTATCATCAACTCCATAGCTGAAATGAGGAAACCAGCCGAACCAGTCGCCAAATCCATAACCTTGCTCTCACTTGTTATCCCCAGAATTTGCGCCATCATTTTGGTAACATAAGGAGGGGTCAGGACAATACCAATTTCTTTTCCATCTCCCAAAGCATACTTGAGAAATTCGGAGTACATCTCCCCCATAATATCGATATGTCCCCCAAAACCATCAATGGATTTAAAAATATTTTCATAGATAAAAGTGAAGATTTGCTTGGTAACAGAGTTTTCCTTTTGAGGGAGAAGTTGTGCTACTTCTTTATCATTGGTAGTCAACTCATCACGCTGGCTATCTTTGGAAATTTCTCCAAAAGAAGCTAACATGAGAGTTTTCTTGTCTTCATTGATTTCACGTTCATCTAGGAAAGCCTTGATTTGATCAACTACTTTCTTACCATCACGCTTGGTTTCAGACTGTACACCCTTTAAATCATCAGGTATTAAGCCCTCATCAACCTTGTTGCCTTTACAATCTACGATATCCTGCATAGATAATAGCATACCAGACACATAAAGCACCCGTTGGGGAGCTGTGATATTATGGTTGTGCATCAATTTATTGAGCTTTTTAGCATAGCCTTGCAAAGTCGCTTGACTATCAATCAGAATTTGGTGTTTTTCTTCTTCGCTCAAAACAGCAGCTTTGTAGAATATCTCAAAGGTGGACTCATTTTCTAAAAAATCAAAAGTCGTTACCTTTGATAACTCTTTATAGGCATTAGGAGCAGAACCAAAGACATAATAAACTTTGATAGTCACATTTTCTTCATTATCACCTGCAACACCAACTGCGACGGCTTCATGATATTTACCACTATCAATAACTGCCCTCGCATAATGCAAAGCTCCATTCACTGCAAAATCACTAATTGATTTATCATCAAACTTAATACCGTCCTTTGTTTGAGCAACTAGCTTAGATAATTTGAGTTTGTTTTCAATCAAGATAGGAACTTGTTTGTATTTTTCAATATGAAAATCTGGTTTTCCAAAATTAGTCTTAGTTTGCGTCTTAGCCGCCCCCTTAAGCGCCTCTTTGAGATAAGCACTCATCGCAGATTCTTCATTATAATCCTGTAATTTTTTCAAACCAAGATTTTCAAACTGCTTTTTCACATAGTCATTCACATCCGACTCTAATTTCCAGTTTACTAACATATTATTTTCTTTCATTAAAACACTGTCGCTTCCTCAAGCGTAAACTTGACATTATCCTCAATCCACTTACGTCGTGGTTCAACCTTGTCTCCCATGAGGACATTGACGCGGCGTTCGGCGCGAGCCAGATCTTCAATGGTGACACGGATAAGGGTACGAGTTTCTGGATTCATGGTTGTTTCCCAGAGCTGGTCCGCATTCATCTCACCAAGACCTTTATAACGTTGGAGTGTAGCACCTTTACCAAACTGCTTGCGGAGTTCTTCTAGCTCTCCATCCGTCCAAGCGTAGGCCACTTCTTCTTTCTTGCCTTTACCTTTGGACATCTTATAGAGAGGTGGGAGGGCAATATAGACATGTCCTGCTTCGACTAGCGGACGCATGTAGCGATAAAAGAAGGTTAAGAGAAGTGTTTGAATATGGGCACCATCTGTATCCGCATCGGTCATGATAATGATCTTGTCATAGTTGGCATCTTCAATGGAGAAGTCTGCTCCAACACCCGCACCGATGGTATAAATCATCGTGTTGATTTCCTCATTTTTGAGGATATCCGCCATCTTGGCCTTGGCTGTATTGATAACCTTACCACGAAGGGGCAAGATTGCCTGGAACTTGCGGTCACGGCCTTGTTTGGCAGAACCACCGGCAGAGTCCCCCTCGACTAGATAGAGTTCATTCTTAGCAGGATTCTTGGACTGGGCTGGGGTCAATTTACCAGACAGCAAGCCCTTATCTTTCTTATTTTTCTTGCCATTTCGGCTCTCATCACGCGCCTTACGAGCCGCTTCACGAGCATCACGCGCCTTGATAGCCTTGCGAATAAGGTTAGAAGCTAGTTCCCCATTTTCCATAAGGAAAAATGTCAACTTATCAGCCACAATGCCATCCACAACAGGACGAGCTAGTGGACTTCCTAGTTTGTCCTTGGTCTGGCCTTCAAACTGCAAATGTTCTTCAGGAACCAAGATAGAAAGAACGGCCGCTAGTCCCTCACGATAGTCTGAGCCTTCAAGGTTTTTATCTTTTTCCTTGAGAAGTCCCGTCTTACGCGCATAGTCATTCATGACCTTGGTAATGGCAGACTTAAGTCCAGTCTCATGTGTTCCACCGTCCTTGGTACGAACGTTATTGACAAAGGATAGGATGTTATCTGAAAATCCATCATTGTATTGAAGAGCTACTTCTACTTGGAAGCCATTGTCTTCCCCTTCAAAGTAAAGAACCGGTGTCAAGGTTTCCTTGTCTTCGTTTAGATAAGAAACGAAGTCTTGTACCCCATTCTCATAGTGAAATTCAATCCCTTCATCTGTTCGCTTGTCCGTTAAAGACAAGGTAACATTTTTCAAGAGAAAGGCTGACTCATTGAGACGTTCTGAAATGGTATTGTACTTGAAGTCTGTCGTAGAAAAGATAGTCGAATCAGGCATAAAAGTAACTTTAGTACCTGTTTTAGACTTGGGCGCTGTACCGATTTTCTTCAAAGTCGTGACAGGTTTTCCACCATTTTCAAAACGTTGCTTGTAAACTGCACCATCACGAGTAATTTCAACTTCCAACCAGCTTGATAGGGCGTTTACAACGGAAGATCCTACCCCGTGAAGACCTCCTGATGTCTTATAACCACCTTGACCGAATTTTCCTCCGGCGTGAAGAATGGTAAAGATTACCTCAACTGTTGGAATCCCCATAGCGTGCATTCCAGTCGGCATCCCACGACCATGGTCTTGCACAGTCAAACTCCCGTCTTTATTGATGGTGACATCAATACGGTCACCAAATCCAGACAAGGCCTCATCAACTGCATTGTCGACGATTTCCCAGACTAGGTGATGGAGACCTGCCCCATCAGTTGATCCGATATACATCCCTGGACGTTTACGGACCGCATCCAACCCTTCTAGCACCTGAATGGCATCATCATTATAATTATTAATATTGATTTCCTTTTTTGACACAAGGAACCTCCTATTCGTTCATCTTTACTATTCTACAGGTTTTCTAAGGATTTTGCAAAATTTTTCTTTCTCCGCTGTGACAATTTCAGAAGAGATTCTCTGCCTTTCTTCTCCATTTCATGATATAATAGGAGTATGATTACAATAGCTTTATTAATCCTAGCCTATCTGCTGGGTTCGATTCCGTCTGGTCTCTGGATTGGACAAGTATTCTTTCAAATCAATCTGCGCGAACATGGTTCTGGTAACACTGGGACAACTAATACCTTCCGCATTTTAGGTAAGAAAGCTGGTATGGCGACCTTTGTAATTGATTTTTTCAAAGGAACCCTAGCAACCCTTCTTCCGATTATTTTCCATCTGCAAGGCGTTTCGCCTCTCATCTTTGGACTTTTGGCTGTTATTGGCCATACCTTCCCTATCTTTGCAGGATTTAAGGGTGGCAAGGCTGTCGCAACCAGTGCGGGAGTGATTTTCGGTTTTGCACCTGTCTTCTGTCTCTACCTTGCGGTTGTTTTCTTCGGAACCCTCTATCTTGGTAGCATGATTTCACTCTCTAGTGTCACAGCATCTATCGCGGCTGTTATAGGGGTTCTACTCTTTCCACTTGTTGGTTTTATCCTGAGTCACTATGACCCTCTCTTCATTGCTATTATCCTAGCACTTGCTAGCTTGATTATCATTCGACATAAGGATAATATCACACGCATCAAAAATAAAACTGAAAATTTGGTCCCTTGGGGATTGAACCTAACTCACCAACATCCAAAAAAATAAAACGTCAGTACAGTACTGACGTTTTTTGTATGCTTATTTTGATTTGATATAGTTGATACCATCTGCTTTTGGTGCAACTGCTTTCCCAAAGAAGGCTGCCAAGACAAGAATTGTCAAAACGTAAGGTGCGATTTGAAGGTAAACCGCTGGCACTCCTTGCAGGAACGGCAATTGCGAACCGATAACGGCCAAACTTTGTGAAAGTCCAAAGAAGAGACTAGATAGCATGGCTCCGATTGGATTCCATTTTCCAAAAATCATCGCAGCAAGGGCGATAAATCCAGGCCCAACAATAGTTGTTACTGAGAAGTTAACTGAGATGGATTGAGCATAAATCGCTCCGCCAATTCCACCTAGGAATCCTGAAATGATAACTCCTAAATATCTCATTTTGTAAACGTTGATTCCCAAGGTATCCGCTGCTTGAGGGTGTTCACCGACAGAGCGGAGGCGAAGACCAAATCGAGTCTTGAAGAGGATAAACCAAGCAAGGAACGAGAAGGCAATGGCCAGATAACCAAGTAAACTAGTTGACTTGAAGAAGATATCACCGATAACTGGAATATTTGCCAAGACTGGGAAATCAAAGCGTCCAAAAGTCTGACTTAGGTTGTCAGTTTGTCCTTTGTTATAAAGAACTTTCACCAAGAAAACAGCCAAGGCTGGCGCCATCAAGTTCAATACCGTACCGCTGACAACATGGTCTGCACGGAAATGAACCGTCGCTGCTGCGTGGATGATAGAGAAGAGACCACCAACCAATCCTGCTACAAGCAAGGATAGCCATGGAGTTGCTGCTCCAAATTGTTCTGCAAATTCAAGGTTAAAGACAACTCCAGAAAAGGCACCCATAACCATAATTCCTTCAAGACCGACGTTTACCACACCACCACGTTCAGAGAAAACACCACCGATACTTGTAAAGATGAGGGGCGCTGAGTAAATCAGCATAGAAGACACCAAGAGGGTGAGCAAGGTTGTAATAGACATCTTTACTTACCTCCTTTAACTTGTTTTTTCGGTTTGACAAAGCGTTCGATAAGGTAATGAACACTGACAAAGAAGATAATAGACGCTGTTACAATGCTGACAAGCTCAGACGGTACCTGCGCCGCATTCATACCAGGAGCTCCAACTTGGAGAACACCAAATAGGAAGGCTGCAAAGAGAATACCAATTGGTGAGTTGGCCGCAAGTAGACTAACTGCCATACCGTTAAATCCAACAGCTAAAGATGCCCCTTGAACATAGACGTTCTGGAAGGTTCCAAGTCCTTCAACAGCTCCACCAAGACCAGCCAAGGCACCTGAGATAATCATTGAGAGGATAATTGTTCGTTTGGCAGAAATACCAGCATATTCTGAAGCATGTGGATTAAGACCAACCGCACGGATTTCAAAACCAAGAGTTGTTTTCTTGAGCATGAACCAAATAACTGCAACTGCAATGATGGCAAAGAAAATACCAATATTCATCCGCGAGTTACCAGTCAACTCAGACAACCAAGGTGTCTGATAGGTTGCATTAGCCCCAACACGAATGGTTGAATCTGTACTTTGCATGAAATCTTTAGGAAAGGCATGGATAAAGGCATTCCCTACATACAAGACAATGTAGTTCATCATGATGGTTACAATAACCTCTGACGTCCCTAGATAGGCCCTAAGAATACCTGGAATCGCTCCGACAATCCCACCAGCAATCAAGGCAATCACGATAGTCGCTAGAATCATCAAGGGACGTGGCATATCTGGATGCGACAAGGCAAACCAACCACTGAGAATCCAACCTGCCAAAGCCTGACCAGGAAGTCCAACGTTAAAGAAACCTGCTCGGCTGGCAACAGCAAAACCAAGACCAATCAAGACCAAAGGCCCCATGGCACGGAAGATTTCCCCAATCCCACGCAGGCTACCAAAGGCTGTATAGAACAATTCTTCATAACCCCAGATGGCATCATAACCGAAGATCCACATAACAATGGCTCCAAGTAAAATTCCTAGGAAGACAGAAATCAAGGGAACCGAAATTTGTTGTAATTTTTTAGACATCACTCTTCTCCTTTCCCAAGTTTCCACCAGCCATCAAGACACCAAGTTCTTGCTTATTGGTTGTTTCTGGTGATACAATACCTTGAATCTTACCATCATGGATAACAGCAATACGGTCTGAGACGTTTAAAATCTCATCCAATTCAAAGCTGACAACAAGGACAGCCTTGCCATTATCACGCTCTTCAATCAAGCGTTTGTGGATATATTCAATGGCACCGACATCCAACCCACGAGTTGGCTGGCTGACGATAAGGAGATCAGGATCTCGATCAATTTCACGAGCAATAATTGCTTTTTGTTGATTTCCTCCTGAGAGTGCTGCTGCAGGAACAAATTCACTGGCAGCACGAACATCAAACTCTTCCATTAGCTTTTTAGCATAAGAAGTAATATTTGAATAGTTCAAAATTCCGTTTTTACTATGTGGTTCTTTATAGTAGGTTTGAAGGGCAATATTTTCAGAAATCATCATTTCCAAAATCAAACCATCACGGTGACGGTCTTCTGGAACGTGCCCAACACTTAGTTCTGTAATTTGTCGTGGGTGTAAGCCCACAATTGAATCTCCTTTTAGCTCGATGCTACCAGACTCAACCTTGCGAAGACCCGTGATGGCTTGAATCAGTTCAGACTGACCATTTCCATCAATCCCCGCAATACCAACAATCTCTCCAGCACGAACATCCAAGGACAGATTTTTCACAGCTGGGACACCGCGGTTTTCATTGACCACCAAGTCTTTAATAGACAAGACCACTTCTTTTGGTTGGGAGGCTTGCTTCTCTGTTTTAAAGGAAACAGAACGTCCCACCATCATTTCTGCTAAATCAGCATTGGTAGCCCCTGCAATTTCGACGGTTTCAATTGATTTCCCACGACGGATAACTGTAACGCGGTCAGAAACTGCGCGAATCTCGTCCAACTTGTGGGTAATCAAGATAATTGATTTCCCTTCTTTGACAAGATTTTTCATAATAGCCATCAACTCATCAATTTCTGATGGAGTCAAAACAGCCGTTGGTTCGTCAAAGATAAGGATATCAGCCCCCCGATAAAGGGTTTTTAAAATTTCTACACGTTGTTGGGCTCCAACTGAGATATCTGCTACCTTGGCAGAAGGATCTACAGCTAAGCCGTAACGTTCAGAAAGAGCCTTGATTTCTTTGCTAGCTCCAGCGATATCTAGCACACCATTTTTAGTCAATTCACTTCCTAAAATGATGTTTTCAGCCACTGTGAAGGCTTCTACCAACATAAAGTGCTGGTGAACCATTCCAATTCCCAAGCTAGCCGCTTTTGATGGTGAGTCGAGGTTGACAACTTGACCGTTGACCACAATTTCACCACTGGTTGGTTCAAGAAGCCCTGCTAACATGTTCATGAGCGTGGACTTACCAGCCCCATTTTCTCCTAAAAGTGCATGAATTTCACCTTTTCGTAGGTGCAGGTTGATTTTGTCGTTAGCAACAAATTCACCAAACACCTTGGTAATATCACGCATCTCAATGACATTTTCGTGTGCCATGTGCTCTTCCTTTCAGAGTCTTATTTTATTTCAATAAAACTTGCTAGTTTATCTAGTAGCAAGCTTTACTGAGACAAAATGACTTTGTCTCAATTCTTAAAAAAGCGGCCGATGGCCGCTTCCTAAGAAATAACTTCCATCCATTATTTTGCAGGAACTTTTACGCTTCCATCAAGGATTTTAGCTTTTGCATCTTCAACGGCTTTTTTACCTTCTTCAGAAAGGTTAGTTGTTACCAAGTCAACCCCTTTATCCTTCAATGAGTAGACGATTACTTGACCACCAGGGAATTCACCTTTTTCTGCCTTGTTAGAAATATCTTTTACAGTTGTACCAACTTGTTTCAAAGTAGATACAAGAACAAAGTTTGATTCTTTACCATCTTTAGAAGTGTATTTACCTTCTGCTTCTTGGTCACGGTCAACACCGATAACCCAAACTTTTTCGTTTTCAGGACGGCTTTCGTTGAGTGATTTTGCTTCTGCAAAGACACCTGCACCTGTACCACCAGCTACTTGGTAAACAATATCTGCACCAGCTGCGTATTGTGCGGCTGCAATTGTTTTACCTTTAGCAGCATCACCAAATGAACCAGCGTAGTCAACTTGTACTTTGATAGATGGGTCTACTGACGCAACACCAGCCTTGAATCCTGCTTCAAAACGAGAGATAACTTCTGATTCCTGCCCACCTACAAAACCAACTTGTTTTGTCTTAGTTGTTTTAGCTGCTGCAACACCTGCGAGGTAACCTGATTCATTATCAGCGAAAGTTACACTAGCAACATTCTTTTTATCTTTAATCACATCATCAATCAAGACATAGTTCAAGTCAGAATGTTCTTTAGCTGCTTCTTCAACCGCATTGTGAAGGGCAAAACCAACACCAAAGATTAGGTTATAGCTTCCAGCCGCTTGTTGCAAGTTGTTAGCGTAGTCAGCTTCACTTGTTGATTGGAAGTAAGTGAAACCTTTATCTTTTGCAAGATTGTGTTCTTTACCCCAAGCCTGCAAACCTTCCCAAGCTGATTGGTTGAATGATTTGTCATCAACACCACCAGTATCAGTGACGATTGCTGCTTTTGTCTTCACATCAGAAGATGAATCTGCCTTACGAGAAGAGCGGTTACCACATGCAGCAAGTCCAACTGCTGCCACTGCTACTAGGCCAAGACCTAGCCATTGTTTCTTGTTCATTACTGAACCTCCTAAATAAGATGTGCAACGATGTTGCAAGTATGGATTGGTTGGCCACAAGGACCGTGCCACTCAGAGAGCGACTCAGACTAATTTAAGTCTGTAAAAGAGTATGGAAGTAATTCCCCGACCGTCATCTCGACCGTCGATTTATCTTTTGCGACTAAGGTCACTTTTAGATCTTGTTCAAAAAATTCGACCATTACTTGGCGACAAGCACCACATGGTGAAATCGGTTTTTCAGTTTGACCATAAACAATCAGCTCTGAAAATTCTCTTTGCCCTTCAGATACAGCCTTAAAAATGGCTGTTCTCTCACCACAATTGGTCAAAGGATAGCTAGCATTTTCGATATTGACACCTGTATAAATTTTTCCATCCTTTGCCACTAGAACAGCACTGACTGGAAAGTGGGAATAAGGTACATAGGCTTTCTTGCTGGTTTCAATTGCTAGTTCAATCAACTCAGTAGTAGCCATCTGCCAATTCTCCTTTTAAAATGGCTACCCCAGCTGACGTTCCAATACGGGTCGCACCTGCTTCCACAAAGGCAAGAGCATCTGCATAAGAACGAGCTCCACCGGCAGCCTTGACTCCCATATCAGGTCCAACTGTTTCGCGCATCAATTTGACATCTGCTATTGTAGCACCACCTGTTGAAAAGCCAGTAGATGTTTTAACGAAATCAGCTCCTGCTTTTTGAGCTAATTGGCAAGCCACAACTTTTTCTTGGTCGGTCAGCAGGCAAGCTTCAATAATGACTTTCACTAACTTGTCACCACTTGCTTCCACTACTGCGCGAATATCTGACTCTACCAAGGCTAAATTGCCTGATTTGAGAGCCCCAACATTGATTACCATATCAATCTCATCAGCCCCATTTTGGATAGCTTCTTTTGTCTCAAAAGCTTTCACAGCTGAAGTTGTTGCTCCCAAGGGGAAACCTACTACTGTGCAGACCTTGACATCTGTACCTTCAAGCCCTTTTTTAGCATGTTCAACCCAGATCGGATTAACGCAAACACTGGCAAAGTCATACTCCCTAGCCTCAGACAACAAACAATCAATTTGATTTTCTGTTGCATCTTGTTTTAAAAGCGTATGATCGATATGTTTATTTAATTTCATATTCGGATTCTCCTGCAGTTTATGAGATTATTTCTATGATTTCTCGTAAACTTTGCACCCTATCATTTATTTTAACATATTTTTGAAAATCTGTAACTAGCTGAGGAGAAATTTTTCCATTTGTGTATACTTTTGCAACAATTTCTCCCTTTTGAACGGAATCTCCAACCTTCTTTTCAAAAACAATTCCTGTTTCATAGTCCAAGGCATCAGACTTGACTGCACGGCCTGCCCCCAGTCTCATAGCATAAAGCCCAAATTCCATTGCTGGAAGAGCTGAAATGACACCCGTTTCCTGAGCAGGGATTTCCACCACATGGGCTACATTTACAGGACGATAGAGGTCTTCCAAGTCTCCACCTTGGGCTTGGACCATTTCCTCAAACTTAGCCAGCGCTTGGCCATTTTCAAGATGTTGGCGAACTTCTTCAACTGTTTTGTTAACATTTGCAAGGCCAAGCATAATTTGAGCCAGTTCGCATATAAAATGGGTAATATCCTGACGTCCTTGACCTTGTAAAATCTCCAGTGCTTCAAGGATCTCCAGACGATTTCCAATAGCACGCCCTAAAGGCTGGCTCATATCCGTAATCACTGCTACCGTTTTTCTACCAACTGCCTTACCAAGTTCCACCATGGTTTGAGCCAACTCACGCGCCTCATCAACCGTCTTCATGAAGGCACCCTCACCGACAGTCACGTCTAGCAAAATAGCATCCGCTCCTGCCGCAATTTTCTTGCTCATCACCGAACTGGCAATCAAAGGAATCGTGTCAACAGTTGCGGTCACATCACGAAGGGCATAGAGAAGCTTATCCGCTTTGACCAGCTGGTCTGATTGCCCAATGACAGATACACCAATGTCCTGAACCTGACGAATAAAATACTCTTGACTGCGCTCCACTTGATAGCCCTTAATGGACTCCAATTTATCGATTGTACCGCCAGTATGGCCGAGACCACGACCACTCATTTTTGCCACAGGCACACCAAAACTAGCAACAAGAGGAGCTAAAATCAAGGTCACCTTATCACCAACACCACCCGTAGAATGCTTGTCAACCTTAACCCCATCAATAGCTGATAAATCAAACTCTTGGCCTGTCTGAACTATTTTCATAGTTAGGTCAGAGATTTCTCGAGTTGTCATTCCTTTGAAATAAACAGCCATAGCAAAGGCAGACATCTGATAATCAGGAACCGTTCCTGACACATAGCCTTCAACTAGCCATTCAATTTCACTTGATATCAGTTCTTGACCGTCTCGTTTTTTTTGGATTAAATCAACTGCTCTCATTCTTTCACACTTCTAAGGATATAGTATCCCTTATCTTTTTTAACGACTTCACAATTACCAAACACATCTTCCATCTTGGATTTAGCACTTGGTGCCCCTTGTTTTTTCTGGATAACAATTGTCAAATCCCCACCAGTTTTCAAGAAATCTTTACTTTTCTCAATGATTTCATGAACTACTTGCTTGCCTGCACGGATAGGAGGATTAGAAATCACATGATCAAAATGTCCTTCAACTTGTTCATAGATGTTAGACTGGAAAATCGTCGCTTCTACTTTATTTCGTTCAGCATTTTGTCGAGCCAAATCCAAGGCACGATTATTGATATCAACCATGGTCGCCTGAACTCCATAAGCCTTAGCTAAGGACAAACCCAAAGGCCCGTAACCACAGCCTACATCAAGGACAGTTTCTCCTTGATTGACCTCAAGACACTTGAGCAAGAGTTGACTTCCAAAGTCAACCATTTTCTTGCTAAAAACACCCGCATCCGTCAAAAAGGTCATTTTTTCTCCCAACAAGTCCACTCTTAACTCATGAATGTCGTGAGCAGCGTCAGGATTTTCTGCATAATACATTTTACTCATGAAACTATTTTACCATAATTTTACTTAAATTGTAAATCGTTTACAAATTGATAATAAAACGAAAAAAACTGAAGAAAGCTAGTCACAAAGACCTTTTCTTCATTCTCTTTCAACACTTATAAATAATAAACCATTTCGAACTATAAATATCACAGTCCAGATAAAAACAAAAAGTTTATCATCTATATTATTTCTATTGCTTAACCTTAAAATACTTTATTATCAACAAAATTCCCAACAAGATGTTTAGGTAAAAGCCCAACTGATAAGTTTGTGTCAGGAATTCCAAACTTGTCCAAAGTCGTATCAAATCTTCCAGTGACATGCGGAAGAAATAACCCTCTGTAGCAATCCATAGGACTAAAAAGACATAACTACCAGCAGCAAGCCATTTCATCCACCGTTTTTTTAGGAAGAAAGTAATCAAGAGCGAACAGATAAAGACAGCTGTTACAATGGCATGTTCCATCAAAAAAGTAAAACCGTAATAGGTTTCCACAAAACGTCTACCATTATCCGAATTCGCCCCTTTTATAAAAGGTAGAGCAAAACTTAAAATAAAACAGAGTTCCAATATGTAATGTTTTAAGATTTTCATAGCACACCTCCTATAAGTTGTGAACTAAAAAGCCCCCTTTATAAGCTTATAAATCAATTGAAACATCTCCTACTTCATCATTAAATTGGTCAGTCTCTATCTATCTCTATTATACGATATTGGCTTACCATTATCAAGAAACCGCTTTATTTTTTTAGCTTTTTATGGTATGATAAACAAAATATCTAGGGGAAAACAAATGACCAACGAATTTTTACATTTTGAAAAAATCAGCCGCCAGACTTGGCAATCGTTACATCGAAAGACAACACCTCCTTTGACAGAAGAGGAGTTAGAATCGATCAAGAGTTTTAATGACCAGATCAGTTTACAGGATGTTACCGATGTCTATCTTCCCCTAGCCCATCTCATCCAGATTTACAAGCGTACCAAGGATGATTTGGCCTTTTCAAAAGGGATTTTCCTTCAACGTGAAAGCAAATCTCAACCTTTTATCATTGGGGTTTCTGGGAGTGTTGCCGTTGGAAAATCCACAACCAGTCGCCTACTTCAAATCTTACTGTCCCGCACCCTTACAGATGCTACGGTTGAGTTAGTAACAACTGACGGCTTTCTCTATCCCAACCAGACCTTGATTGAACAAGGGATTTTAAATCGCAAGGGATTTCCTGAAAGCTATGATATGGAAGCTCTTCTCAACTTCCTGGATCATATCAAAAATGGACAAAATGTAGATATTCCTGTCTATTCTCATGAAGTCTACGACATCGTACCCGAGGAAAAGCAAAGCGTCAAAGCTGCTGATTTTGTCATTGTTGAGGGAATAAATGTCTTTCAAAATCCACAAAACGAGCGTCTCTACATTACTGACTTCTTTGACTTTTCCATCTATGTTGATGCCTCAGTAGATGATATCGAAAGTTGGTATCTCGACCGTTTCTTGAAAATGCTGAGCCTAGCCCAAAACGACCCCGATAGCTACTACTATCGTTTTACTCAAATGCCGATTGGGGAAGTGGAATCCTTTGCCCATCAGGTCTGGACCAGTATCAATCTCACAAATTTACAAAATTATATTGAACCGACCAGAAATCGTGCGGAAGTGATTCTTCATAAAAGCAAGAACCATGAAATCGATGAAATTTACTTAAAAAAATAATTTTCCCTTGTCAAAACGTAAGTTTTCAGATATAATGGTATAGTTAGTAAATATGGAGGTAAGAACATTGGCAAACATTAAATCAGCTATCAAACGCGCTGAATTGAACGTTAAACAAAACGAAAAGAACTCAGCTCAAAAATCAGCTATGCGTACTGCTATCAAAGCTTTCGAAGCAAACCCATCTGAAGAACTTTTCCGTGCTGCTAGCTCAGCTATCGATAAAGCAGAAACTAAAGGTTTGATTCACAAAAACAAAGCAAGCCGCGATAAAGCTCGTCTTTCAGCTAAACTTGCTAAATAAGAAACAGTCCATAGAGGCTGTTTTTTTGTCTCCAAATAGGAAAGGGTAGAAAATGAAAATCGCAATTATCGGATATTCTGGTGCTGGTAAGTCAACGCTAGCTGAAAAGTTATCTCTCCACTACTCCATCCCAAAACTTCATATGGACACACTCCAATTTCAACCTGGTTGGCAAGACAGTGACCGCGAATGGATGTTGACCGAGATGAAAAGCTTTCTCACCAAGCATGAAGATTGGGTCATTGATGGAAATTATTCTTGGTGCTATTACGAGGAAAGAATGCAGGAAGCTGACCAAATCATTTTTCTCAATTTTTCCCCATTGACCTGTCTCTTTCGAGCCTTTAAACGGTATCTCACATACCGAGGCAAGGTCAGGGAAAGTATGGCAGCTGGTTGTCAAGAACAATTTAATTGGGAGTTTATTCGTTGGATTCTCTGGGATGGACGGAGCAAATCCGCTAAGGAACGCTACAAGTGGATTCAAAAAAACTATCCATATAAGGTGATCATCCTCAGATCACAAAAAGAGATAGACCAATTTCTGGATAAGAAAAGGAAGTCCTCCGATTCATAAAGAAGGGCTTCCTTTTTTAATGTAATTATTCTACAATCAAGGTTTCCAAACCAACCTTCATCATATCGGTGAAGGTATTTTGGCGTTCTTCTGCAGTTGTATCTTCATCTGGATTGACCAAACTATCAGAGATAGTCATGATAGCAAGGGCGTCAACATGGTGTTGGGCTGCCAAATAGTAGAGAGCTGCTGCTTCCATTTCCACAGCCTTAACTCCCCATTTACCAAGCTCGATGTTCTTTTCAAAGTAGTTTGAATAAAAGACATCAGATGACAAAACGTTCCCAACGTGGGTTGTCATACCAAGTTCTTTGGCAATATGGTAGGCCTTATCTAGCAAATCAAAACTAGCGATTTGTGGAAAATCGTACTGTGGCCAGTCATTGCGGATGATGTTAGAGTTGGTTGCAGCTGCTTGCGCCAAAACCAATTCACGGACATGAACATCTTCATTCAATGAACCTGCTGTTCCCACACGGATCAATTTCTTCACACCATAGTCAACAATTAACTCACGCGCATAAATCGAAATAGATGGCATCCCCATCCCAGTTCCCATGACAGATACACGGTGGCCCTTGTAAGTACCAGTGTAACCAAACATGTTACGCACTTCGTTAAAACAAACAGCATCTTCAAGGAAATTCTCCGCAATAAACTTAGCACGAAGAGGATCCCCAGGAAGAAGAATTTTATCAGCAATTTCACCCTGCTGAGCAGCAATATGGATAGACATAGTTAAGATATAAAGGGCGACAGAGAACAAAGTAAAAATAGGAAACTAACGAAGCATCGCAGATGCTAGACAGTTTATCTTTTTTACACAGTTCTCCGCCCGTATTCAGTTCAGCAAATACGGTTTACCCATCCTTTCTTTTATTGTTATGAAAAGTTTTCCGCTCGTGTTCAAATTAGAACACTTCACTCTACCTTTCTTTTTTATATTTTATACTGAGAAAGATACCAAACCCGTCAAAAAGCAAAGGGAAAATAGGAGTTGAGCGCAGTGAGCGATGCTCTCTAGACCAACTATCTTTTTCTCACTGCTTTTAGGGTGGGGTCAATTCCTTTCTTTCTTAATTTTGATGATATAGAGGAGAACAGCCCGGGTTCAATCCAAACCCAAACCACTCTTCCTTTCTGATTTTTTTGAAAAGTTTTCCGCTCGTGTTCAAATCAGAACACGCGCTCTACCTTTCTGTTTATACTCTTCGAAAATCTCTTCAAACCACGTCAACGTCGCCTTGCCGTATATATGTTACTGACTTCGTCAGTTATATCTACAACCTCAAAGCAGTGCTTTGAGCAGCCTGCGGCTAGTTTCCTAGTTTGCTCTTTGATTTTCATTGAGTATTAATTTTGTTCTTTCACAGAGAGCTACCTGAGTTCTATTCAAGCTCAGGTAGTACTTTCTTATAAACTAGACAAACTAACTGTCATTGTAGCACCAGATTACAAGACATCATCGTCACTCACCTTGGAATTCAATGTCGTGCCCCAATGAGTGATTTTCCGATGTGGTTGGGCGAGAAGAGGTCTGTTGTCATAGATTGTTTGCCATCTATTCCAGATAAGACCTGTTCTCTTTTCGATCTTAATTCGAAGATTTCTCATATTTTCTTTAATTGGAAGGTTGAGTACAAAACCTGCAATCTGGTTACGTCCATTTCCTTCCCAAGAATGACTTCTAACAACTGAATGACCATTTTTATCTACTGTAACTTCTTCCCAAGTTATAGAATAGCGTGCAATGTAAGCTCCACTATGCTGAATAGTTAGGGTTTTATCTTTTACAGGAGTGTAATTTAACACTTGTACTGGCTTAGAAGTCGGTGGTGTCACAGCATTCTTAGCTATAAATCGAAACACTTCTACTTCAGCAAGACTGAGAGCTTGATTTTTCTGACGCAATTGAATACGGACACGGCGACCCAACTTGCCATCCAACTGAAGATCTAAACGATTTCCTTCTAAACGAGAAACATACTTTCTAGTAACTTCTTTCCCTTTTTCATCATATAAGATCACATCAAAATCTGCCAAGCGTTTGGAAGGTTCGCCATCTCCACGATTATAAAGACGGACAAGTCCTACCTGTTCTGTACGACCTAAATCAACTTCCCACCAAGGCTGGTTTTCAAATTTTGTATGAGTAATTGATTGCTGGCTGTAGCTACTATTAGTATTCCCATCTAGAGCACGACTAGCATCTCCTCCAAACTCGGTAGAACTTTGGCGTGCTTGCTTTTTCCATGCGATATTCTCAGCACGCAAGACTTGAACTTCTGCGAGACTGAGAGCATTGTAGCCATCTAACTCAATACGGACAAAACGAGCTTTTTTATAATCAATTGCAATTTGTGCAGAGATATCTTTCAGAGATGCAATGCGCTTTCTTTCAATTTCTTTCCCAGAACTATCTAAAAGAATCACATTAAAATTAGTAAGTCTATCCTGAGCAGTATCTGTTCGATTATAGATGTTGATTTGACGAATCGTTTCTTCCTTGTCTAAATCGACTTGCCACCAAGGCTTAGATTGAAACTCTGTATGCGTTACAGAATGATGAGCATAATTCCCATCAACTTTTCCATCTACAGCCCTTCTAGCGTCACCTCCAAAAGCTGTCGAACTTTGAGTTACTCGTTTCCCTAAAGCTATATTTTCAAGAGGTTCAGCGCTTGGTTGACTAGTTGACAGAGGGACTTGTTGTTTCTTAAAGAAAGAAATTTTTTCCAGTTTTGGATCACGGTAACCCTGCTTGTCCAATGTTGTTCGTTTTCCAATATTAAAGTTTGGAATATTATTCATGCGGCTTTCAAAATAGCCACGCGAACGGTGTTTAACATTGGCACTTCCTGTAGATGTCACAACATCACTATCATTTTGTAGCACAGATGTAACCACATTATCGTTATCCACTACATAATGTTTAATTTTCCCATTTACAGCAAGCTTCCGACTTTCTAGGCCTACATCCCAGAAACCATTTTGGGCATTCCAGATTGTTCTTGAAGTAATGACCTTAGGTGCATTAAATGTTGTCACTTTTTTCAAAACATTATTATAAAAAGTAGGATATTTCTGATAGGCTTCAACTGCTGCTATTTGAGCTAAATAACCTCCTAAAGAATGGCCTGTCATATACAGATTGGTTATAGTGGAATCCTGCGCCAATTCTTTGACAACATTACGGATATCATCCGCTTGTACAGGTTTATTTCCTCCTAGCAAGGTCAAGTCCGTTCTCAAATCTTTTGCATCATTCAGTCTTGTTCCACGTATAGCCAACATTTGAACAGTATTGTCTTTTAAATAAGGAAGATCACTCTTAGTTTCGAATAGATAAGCATCCAAACCGCTAGCTGTATGGTAAGCTTTTTTCATCTTCCAAAACGGGGCTAACTCATTGTGCATCATCTTATATTCTTGACGATTCAAGTAGAGACTCGGAAATGGATTTTTATGATCTAGAATTTTTTCGATATAGTCATCATCACGATAGGATAATTCCATAAAGAGAAGAGAATCTCGATCTGTAACATACCATTGTTTCTTATTATCATCTTCTCCATCTGCTAGTCCATCCCCATCACTGTCTGCTAGTAATGGATGACTGTTATATCCTAGATAGTCCTTACCATCTTTACGATAAACATAAAGCTCATCCTTATTTTTGATACCATCCTGATCGTCATCACCTTCTAAATCAAGGACTTTTTCACCATAAAGAGAATTGTCAAGCAAACCATTTTCTGAGTGCAGTTCTCCTTTTGAGATTTTCAAAAGATCTTCTGCTGTCACAGGACGAGAAGTTGTAGACTCATCCTTTACATTTTCCTCTCTATTCACTTCTTCAGGAACTAGAGCAGGCTCTGTTTTATGGGATCCCAGCTTTTCTTCTTCCTTCTGATTTTTAAGGACTTCTTTTGTTTCCGGAGCTGGTTGGATAACTGCTACTCTTTCCTCTATAAGAGGCGTTTCCTGTTTTTTATCAGTATTTTCTAGTTTTGTCGGACTATCCGTTGCATTTACTACTAGAGGAGTTTCGTTTTTCACAACTGGACTTCCTTCATTGGCAGAAATTCCTGTCGGTGCTAAAAAAGCAAAGCCAACTGCAACAGATACAACTCCGATACTTAATTTTTTTATGCCAAAACGCATTATTCGTTGACCGATTTTCATTCTTTTCTAACTTTCTTTTATTTTCCCCTATTTATCAATAATTGATAAATAAGCATGTGATAAATTTTTACTAAAGATATAGTAGTTGATTGGATTTTTGTTCATTTTTTAATCACAACAAACCTAATCTTCTCTACTAAATGTGATGAGAACTGAAACTTTCATTTCTAGTCTGATCTCACCGCCACTTTTTTACAATTCTGCAAGAATCGCTTTAAGCAAACCTTTGAAATCACCCTTAACACGTTCAGTCACTTCTACAACTTCTTCGTGGTTCAGTTCTTCTTGGAAACCAGCGGCAAAGTTAGTAATACATGAAATTCCCAGAACTTTCAAACCAGAGTGGGCTGCCACAATAACTTCAGGAACAGTGGACATACCAACTGCATCTGCTCCCAGTGTCTTATAGGCACGAATTTCTGCTGGAGTTTCATAAGTCGGACCAGTAACACCGATATAGACACCTTCATCAAGCTTGATACCAAGTTTATTAGCCACTTCATGGGCAGTGGCACGGTATTCTGGTGTGTAGGCCTTAGACATATCTGGGAAACGAGGACCAAATTCATCCAAATTTTCACCCATCAATGGGTTTTGACCTGTCATGTTGATATGGTCTGAGATAGCCATCAAAGTACCAGGCCCATATCCAATACCACCAGCAGCATTGGTTACAATAACACCTTCACATCCAAGAACTTTCATGACACGTACTGGGAAAGTCACGACTTCCAGAGGATTTCCTTCGTAGAAATGGAAACGACCTTGAAGAGCCAAAACCTTGCGACCTGCAAGGTCACCATATACCAATTTACCAGCGTGACCGACTACTGTTGAACGGCCCCAGTTTGGAATCTCAGCATAGTCTACTACAACTGGATTTTCGATTTCTTCTGCCAGTTCTCCAAGTCCTGATCCAAGGATTAGACCGAACTCAGGCGTTTGGATTCCCTTGTCTTTCAGGAAGGCAGCTGTTTCATTGATTTTATCTAAAAATGTCATTGTGTGTCTCCTTTATTATTTTTTTAGCATTTGACTGATTTTGTCAAAGGTTTTTGCATTGCGAATGGTGATTTGGCGGTAGAAAGGCATCTTGAGTAAGTATTTGTGATAGGCTGTTTCGTAGTAGGATTCCTCAGAGAATTTCCCCCAGAAAATACCAAGTTTTCCAAAATGAACGACTTCATCTTCCAGTTCCAAACTGTTCACTTTCTCGATCACTTGATCCACATCCAAGCCCTCCGTGTAAAAGAGGACATCTTTTCGAGCCAGGTCTTTGGTCCACCAATCTGGCAGATTCTCCAGCTCTGCTTCATAGTCTTCCTGACTCAGCAAAGAAAAGCTCTGAATAAATGGATAATGGACTTCAAAGAAAGCCTCTAACTTTTCAACCAATCGGGCTTTTGGAACAGTCGAAGTAAAGAAAATATTACCACTGTTGATGTAGGTCTCAACTTTTCCCAGTCCCAAGTCTGTCAATTCTTGCCGAAGCTCCGCCATGACGACCTTATTCTTACCACCAACATTGATGCCTCTAACCAGCAAAGCATAGCGCGTCATCTTACACCAATTTATCTAAGAAACTCTCCCCAATCATGGCAGTTTCAACACCAAAGTTATCGGCAATAGTCGCTGAGATATCTGCAAAATGTCCTACTGGAATGACACCATTTCCTTTAAAGGCAGGGCTGTAGACCAACAATGGAATATATTCACGAGTGTGGTCTGTTCCTGCATACGTTGGGTCATTTCCATGGTCCGCTGTAATCAAGAGAAGATCATTCTCTCTCATGGCTGCGATAATTTCAGGCAAGCGTTCATCAAACTCATGCAAGCAATCACGGTAACCATGAGCATTACGGCGGTGACCGTAAAGAGCATCAAAGTCTACCAAGTTTGTGAATGAGAATCCTTTTTCAAACTCAGCAAGACCCATAGTCTTCAACAGTGTATCAATTCCGTGGCTATTTGACTTATTGTGTCCCATATCATGGTTGATACCCGCACCGTTAAAGATATCGTTGATTTTACCAACAGCATAAGTATCGATACCAGCTTCATTCAATTTATCCAAAACAGTTGGTGCAAAAGGAGATACAGCCAAGTCACGACGGTTTGCAGTACGAGTGAAGTTACCTGGTTCACCTACATAAGGACGAGCAATGATACGACCAAGAAGGGCCGGGCGCTCAAGAGTAATCGAACGAGCGTACTCACAGATACGGTACAATTCATCCAAAGGAATGATGTCTTCGTGGGCAGCAATTTGCAAAACAGGGTCAGCTGAAGTATAGATAATCAACTCTCCAGTTTCCATCTGACGAGGTCCGAAATCATCGATAACAGCTGTTCCTGAGTAAGGTTTGTTGGCTTCACGAATGACCTTACGTCCTGAAAATTCTTCGATTTTTGTCAGGATTTCTTCTGGGAATCCGTTCCAGAAAGTATCGAAAGGCTCCGTAATGTTGAGTCCCATGATTTCCCAGTGCCCAGTCATAGTGTCCTTGCCAAGAGATACTTCCTCCAATTTTGTTGCATAACCTGTTGGATTGCTTTCAGCTGGAACAGTCTTAAGAGGAGTTTCACGAGGAATATTTCCTAGACCAATTTTAGCCATGTTTGGGACATTCAAACCAACTGCTTTTGAAATGTGTCCTAATGTGTCAGAAGCTCCATCTGGAACTCCTGCATTGACAAAGTTATTAGCATCTGGTGCAGCACCGATTCCTACAGAATCTAATACCACCAAGTGAATACGATTAAATTTTGACATAGTGTGTCTCCTTATTATTTTGATTATTTTGCTTTTGTTGAAGTTAAAATCTGAACCCCGTCTCGTCCAGCAACGATGACCTTATCCACCATTTGATTGAATAACCCGTGCTCTACAACACCAACGACATGGTCCAATTCTTGTCCGAAGGCAATTGGATCTTCGATGACATCCAAGGCAAGGTCAATGATAAAGTTCTGCATATCGGTCACAAAACGTTGGCCATCTTTTTCACGGAAACTTGGTTTGTAGCCAGCTCGTTCAAAACGACGAAAGACTTGTTCTGCGCCATACTGAACCACTTCTACTGGCAATTTAAAAGCACCTAGTTTGTCTACCAGCTTGCTTTCATCCACCACCCAAATGTATTCTTTTGAGGGCGTTGCCACAACCTTCTCCATGAGAAGGGCACCCCCACCGCCTTTGATTCCGTTAAACTGACTATCCACTTCATCTGCCCCGTCGACTGTCACATCAACAAAGTCTACTTGGTCAATAGACTTGAGCGGGATATTAAGCCCTTCAGCCTGTTTACTAGTCACACTAGAAGTTGTTACAGCTGTAATCTGCAATCCTTCTTCCTTTATACGACGACCAATTTCTTCGACAAAATAGTAGGCAGTAGAACCCGTTCCCAGTCCGACAACCATCCCATCATTGACAAATTCAGCAGCCTTGATACCTGCCATTTTCTTCAGATTTTCCACTCAAACACCTCCATTAAAGAGCTACCTCTATTATACCATGTAAAGGCTTTTATTTCATCTGAAAATTGAAACCGATATCCATTCTAAAAGAAATTTTGCTAGGGTTGATTTTTTATCATAAAGATGATTAAATAGTTAAGTACAGAAAAGGAGAAATAGGATGAACCCATTAGATTTGTTTAATCAAGTAAAAGAACTAATCGAAACAAAAGATTTCGAAGCTGCAAAAACATTTGTTGCAGAAAATCAAGAACAGCTTGGAGAATACTTCTCTCAAGCTCAGCAGTTGATTTCTGGTTCAGAAGGTCTAGATAGCCTCGTTGGAAAGATTAAAGGATTTTTCTAAAAAATATAAGAGGCTTGTAAAACTCAATTTCAGTAGAAAATGAAATTAATTTTCCCACAATAAAACGCATAGTGTCAAATTTTTTGTAAATCTGATACTATGCGTTTTTATAATTAACTATGTTCTGTGATAAATTTATAGGCTTCTTGACCAGCGATAGCTCCATCTCCAACTGCTGTTGTTACTTGGCGAAGGTCTTTCAAACGAACATCTCCAACTGCAAAGATACCATCAACTGCAGTTTTCATGTGATTATCTGTCACAACCCAGCCTGCTTGGTCTTGAATATTCAATTCTTTAACAAAATCGCTAACAGGGTCCAATCCAACATAGATAAAGACGCCACCGAAGGCTTGCTCTGTCACTTGACCTGTTTTCACATTTTCAAAAACGACAGATTCTACTCTGTTTTCACCCTTGATTTCCTTAACTACAGAATCCCAGATAAAGCTAACTTTCTCATTCGCAAAGGCGCGGTCTTGTAACACTTTTTGTGCACGAAGCTGGTCACGACGGTGAACAATGGTAACAGTCTTAGCAAAACGAGTCAAGAAGAGGGCTTCTTCAACAGCTGAATCTCCACCACCAACTACCAACAAATCTTGGTCACGGAAGAAGGCACCATCACACACGGCACAGTATGAAACACCACGACTATTCAGTTCTTCTTCTCCAGGTACTCCCAAAGGACGGTGTTTAGAACCAGTCGCTACGATAACGGTACGAGTTTCATATGTTTGGTCATCAGTCATCACTTTCTTAAAATCACCATGGTCTTCTACATTTTCAACATAGCCATAAATGTGCTCAACACCAAGATTTTCAAGCGGTTCAAACATCTTTTCTGCCAATTCTGGCCCACTAATATTAGCGTATCCTGGGTAATTTTCGATATCAGAGGTATTATTCATCTGACCACCTGGCAGACCACCTTCAATCAAAGCTACTTTCAGATTGCTTCGAGCAGCATACAAGGCTGCAGTCATACCTGCAGGTCCAGCACCGATAATAATAGTATCGTACATATAGATTCCTTCTTTCTTGTTGTAACTATCTTTATTCTAACTCTTTTTTGTCAATCAAGCAAGGATTATGCCTTGAAAACAAGAATTAAACTCATAACCGCAAAGGATAATACTGGAACAACCAAGACTCCAATCATAATCATATCATAGAGATGGGCTTGGCGAGCCTTGGCTGTCTTATCAACTCCCGACATGGCTCTTAGTCCAATCCAAATCCCTAAAAAAATCAGGACGAGGATGGTGGTCAAGATCAAACTCTCGAAATATAAAGAAAATAGTTGCAGTAGCATGATTTCTCTCATTTCTATCTTTTTTAAAGAGTAAACTCAGCTAGTCCAGCTAACTGAGTTTTTCTTTATCTATTATATCAAATATAAGTCCGTTTGTAACTAGCGAAGAATTCTTTTGTCCGCTCTTCTTTAGGATGGTGGATAATCTCATCCGGTGTTCCAGACTCGATGATTTTCCCCTTATCTAAGAAGAGAATCTTATCAGCCACTTGGGCTACAAAGGACATGTCATGACTGACCAAAATCATGGTTTGACCTGACTTAGCAGCATCTGCAATAGACTTTTCTACTTCACCGACCAATTCTGGGTCAAGGGCTGAAGTTGGTTCGTCTAAGAGCAAGACATCTGGTTTCATAGCAAGCGCACGCGCTAAGGCAACCCGTTGCTTTTGTCCACCTGATAAATGGCGAGGGTAATGGTTTTCACGGTCAGAAAGCCCAACCTTAGCCAACTCTTCCTTGGCAATCTTAGTCGCTTCTTGGTCAGATAATTTCTTGACAACAACCAAGCCTTCTTTTACATTATCAAGTGCTGTTCGGCGTTCAAACAAATTAAACTGTTGGAAAACCATAGACAACTTACGGCGTAGAGCAAGGATTTCTTCTTGAGTGATTTTAGAAAAATCAACTGAAAAATCATCAATCTGAATAGAGCCACTGTCAGGTGTTTCAAGATAATTGAGACTGCGAAGGAAGGTTGATTTTCCAGCTCCTGAAGAACCAATCAAGGCTACAACTTCCCCTTTTTGAATATCCAAGTCCAGATGATCCAAGACAGTCTGTCCTGAAAAGGATTTACTTAAATTCGAAATCTTAATCATTAACGAAGGTCTCCTTTCACATCTGTTTGCACTGTATCAGGTGCAGAAATAGCCATCTTTCTCTCGATGAAACGACCGAGGCTTTCAATTCCAATATTGACTACCCAATAAACAAGGGCAACGGAAATAAAGCGTTCAAAATAGCGGTAATCAGCTCCACCTAAAATCTGAGCTTGGGCAAAGACTTCCACAACACCAGCACTAAAGGCTAGGGACGTACCCTTGGTCAAGCCGATGAGGGAATTGATCAATGTTGGAGTCGCCACAACTGCCGCATTTGGAATAATCACTCGTCGATAAACTTGTGCTCGGGTCATACCCAGACTGCGTGCCGCCTCAATCTCACCAGGGTTGACTGAGAGAATGGCTGCACGAATGGTTTCACTCGCATAAGCTGCTTCATTGAAGGCAAAGGCGACAATCGCAAAAGCAGCAGCTGGAATAGCATTGATATTGAGACCAGTTCCCCATTGCTGATTGAGGGCTTTCAAAGCCAAAGGAATTCCGTAGTAGGTCAACATGAGTTGCACCAAAATCGGTGTCCCTTTTAAGAAACTAACAAAGAAAGCCTGCAAGGGATATAAAATCTTGACACGATTGATTTTCACAATGGCAAAAAGAAGTGCCAAAACCAAGCCAAAAAGAGCACCTCCAATTGTCAACATAATCGTTGTTGGAAGTTGTTGGACAATTCTTGGAATTCCATCAAAGACCGAACGCAGGCTAAAAAGCTTGCCATCCGGAATCAATTGCATCAAGTTTTGATACCAATCTGATGCTAAAATCGTTGTAACATTCATAAAAACATCCTCTCCTGATAATGATTCATTCTACCATACTTCTGCCGTCAATGAAATTATTTGCTACGGTCAGATACAGACTTTGTCCACCTACTAGTTTATCATACTTTGAAACAGGGAGGTTATATATTTTATCTATCAAAGAGATAAGTAAAAACTATTTCAATCCCAATTCTTCATAAGCTTTTCGATAACCGATTTGCTTAACAGTCCCATTTTCTACTAAAATGGGCCGTTTTAACAACATACCGTCACTTGCTAGCAACTCAGCAGCTTCTTGGTTTGACAGACTTCCTACCTTATCTTTCAACCCCAATTCACGGTATTTGATACCACTGGTGTTGAAAAATTGCTTCAACTCGAAACCTGAGGTCTCAAGCCAGTTTAAAATGACTTCTTGGCTGGGTGTTTCTTCCACGATGTGAACAGCTTTGTAGTCCACACCTAATTGGTTTAATTCTTGTTTTGCTTTTTTACAAGTTGAACATTTCGGGTATTCGATAAATTCTAACATGTCTTTCACTTTCTATTTTATATCTTTAAAATCTGCGCCTTCATGCTGCAAGAGCCAAGCTTTCTTTTCCACTCCTGCAGCATAACCTGTCAGTCGCTTGTCTGCTCCCAGCACACGATGACAAGGTACTAGGATAGACCACGGATTGCGTCCTACTGCTCCACCAATTGCTTGGGCAGAAGCTACTTGCAGGTCTTGGGCTATTTGTCCATAGGTCACTGTCTGACCATAAGGAATTCCCTGTAAATAGGACCAAACTCGCTTTTCAAAATTTGTTCCGATTGGAGCCAAGGGCAAGTTGGATAAATCCCGAGACTTGCCTTTAAAGTAATCATCTAAGCAAGCAATAACTGGGTCTAAGATAGGATGACTAACAACTGCTTCTATCGTCTCATCTCCTAGTCCCCTCTCAAAATGCTTCTGCTCCTGCATCCAAATGCCATGCAGATATTGCTCGTCGGCAACCAAAGACAAGGTTCCTATTGGCGAAAAGTAGAGCATTTTTGCGTACTTCTTTTGCATTATTTCTTCAATTTTTGATAGGCCAAGCGTTCCCCATCAACCGGCACCTTTCCAACCCGTTTAAAACCAAGTTTTTCAAAAATATGTTGCATAACCTTGTTTTCAGCATGCGTATCTGAGCGAAAATCTAGATAATCAAATCCTTCAATCAAGCCCTCTAAGAAGGTTTGAGCAATTCCCTGTCCCTGGGCATCTCCTGCCACAGCAATACGGTGAAAGACTAGGTACTCTGACTCTCCAGCTTGCCATTTTCCTTCATAAATGGCTTCATAGGCTGCCTCTGGACTCTTGGTCACAGCAGCATAAGCTAGTAGTTCTCCCTCTTCCAAGGCTACGTAGGCTTGACCTGAGATAATATCATCTATGATAACATCTGCATTTGGATAACCATTTTGCCATTGGTCACTACCAGCAGCTGCTAAACTTTTTTTAGCATCCTCCATCACCTGCATGATGGCAGCTACTTCATTTGGAAAAGCTAAACGAATCTCCATCTTTTCTCCTCATTTCTGACTAGTTTCTCCCATCATAGCATAATTTAAGTCTTTCTACAAGCAGTTAAAACTTGACTTTCTGTTTTTATTATTTTATAATCTAGTTATCAAAACTAGATAAAAAGGAGTTGAAAATGAAAACTACCTTTTCCTACCCCAAATGGGCAGAAATTCCAAACATTGACCTCTATCTGGACCAAGTTTTGCTCTATGTCAATCAGGTCTGCGCCCCTATCTCTCCTGATAAAGACAAGGGCCTGACAGCATCTATGGTCAACAATTATGTGAAACATGGTTACCTGACAAAGCCTGACAAGAAAAAATACCAACGCCAACAGATTGCTCGTTTGATTGCTATCACAACCCTCAAGTCTGTATTTTCTATCCAAGAAATCGCCCAGACACTTAATACTCTACAAAGTCAAGCAAGTTCATACCAACTCTACGACGCTTTTGTGGACTACATGAACCAAGGAATTGATCCAGCTAACCCCATTATCCAAACCAGCTGCCAAACCGTTAAACTCTATCATCAAACTCTAGCCTTAATCGATCATACTCAAGAGGAGGTAATCCAATGAACACTAGTCTTAAACTCAGCAAACAACTCAGTTTTGGAGAGGAGATTGCTAATAGCGTAACCCATGCCGTAGGCGCAGTCATCATGCTCATCTTACTACCTATTTCATCCACCTATAGTTACGAAGCACACGGCTTTTTATCCTCTATCGGTGTCTCCATTTTCGTTATCAGTCTCTTTCTCATGTTCCTATCATCCACCATTTATCACTCTATGGCCTATGGTTCGACCCACAAATATGTCTTGCGAATCATTGACCATTCGATGATTTATGTGGCTATCGCAGGCTCTTATACGCCAGTCGTCTTAACCTTGATGAATAACTGGTTTGGCTATCTAATTATTGCCATTCAATGGGGAACGACCATCTTTGGTATTCTCTATAAAATCTTTGCTAAAAAAGTCAATGAGAAATTTAGCCTTGCTCTTTACCTGATTATGGGCTGGTTGGTTCTAGCTATCATTCCTGCCATTATCAGTCAAACAACGCCAATTTTCTGGAGTCTCATGGTAACTGGCGGACTTTGTTATACAGTTGGGGCTGGATTTTACGCTAAGAAAAAACCTTATTTCCACATGATTTGGCATCTCTTTATCCTAGCTGCGTCCGCACTCCAATACATCGCCATTGTTTATTACATGTAAAAATGGGTTAGGACAAAAAATCCTAACCTCATTTTTTTATTCTCTATGATGTTTTAAATTCAAAAGCACTCTAGTCTTTTTTATAATATCTACTATCGTACCGCCAATTATGGTATACTACTTCCCTGCTAGTATGTAAATCAGAATAGTTATACTCTTCGAAAATCTCTTCAAACCACGTCAGCGTCGCCTTACTGTATATATGTGACTGACTTCGTCAGTTTCATCTACAACCTCAAAACGGTGTTTTGAGCAACTTGCGGCTAGCTTCCTAGTTTGCTTTTCGATTTTCATTGAGTATTAAATCATAATCATCCGTTAATGAACCGTACCTAACGAATCAAGACAGACAAATGGTCACATAACAAATAAACGTTTTAAAACTCCTTTTTGACTATATTTCACTCCATTTTATCTTCTTAAACCCACGGAACAGGAGAAAGATACCAATAAAGAGAACAGCTAAAGGAATAACTTTTGTAAGGAAAACATTTGAAATGCCCATCCACTCATAGTAACGAAGCAGAGAACCTACCACAAGATGGGCAATAATCATACTAACAAATGGACGAAAAATCGGTTCTTTCCAATTCCAAATACTGATGACTAGGGAAATCGTAAAGACAGACAAACTATCCCAGGGAGCCGGAAGATAAAAGGCTCCTTCTTGAATGAAATTTGCCATTCCTACATATCCCAGAACAACTAGTAGAACAAGAATCCCAACGACAATATAAGTGCCAATTTTCATCTTAGGAGAATCTTGGACTAGCCCCCAACGTAAGATTGTAGCCACAAGTCCAAATCCAATCAGAAAAATAAGAAGTTGCCCTAAAAACGTGAGCAAATTGACTGTTAAGAGAGGGCCTTTTGAAAAATCACCCAGTAGCTGATAGTAACGTAATATCGCTAGGACAAAAATTGGTGTCAAAAGGGACTCCTTGATAGAACTGCGTGGTGCTTCCTTGAGAATCTCTTTCATTATTTTTTTAGGATTCTTACCTAGATAATCCTCTGCACTCATGCCATCTCGTTCTGCTTCTGAGAAATCTAACATCATCAAATAGATCTGCTCTCTGAGATAGTCTTCATCATAGAGAAATCCAGCAAGATTAAAACTATCCCACAGTTCCTCAAAATACTGCTGATTCTCCTCAGAAAACTCATGCAACAAATTGTTTGTTTCTTCATAATACTTCATTTTCGTCATGGTTTATCCTCCATTCTTAATTCCTTCTACTTTTTGACTCAAATCGTCCCATTGTTGCCAAAAGACCGAGACACGCTCTTCTCCTTCTTTAGTTAACGAAAAATACTTCCGATCTGGACCATCTGGCGACGGGCGCATATCGCCTCTTATCCATTGATTTTTTTCTAACTTTTGCAACAAAGGATAAATAGTTCCTGGAACAATAGTGTCAAATCCAGCCTCTCGCAAAGTTTGAACCAATTCATAGCCATATCGCTCTTTTTGACCAATCATATCCAGAACACAACCTTCAAGAACACCTTTTAATAGTTGAGTTTCTTTCATCACTTCTCCCTTCTAATCTATTTTGTAATACCTACTAGCAACTCCACCTATAATATACCACTTTCACACTAGTTTGTAAAGCATAATAGTTAATACTTTTCGAAAATCTCTTCAAACCACGTCAGCGTCGCCTTATCGTAGATATGGTTACTGACTTCGTCAGTTCTATCCACAACCTCAAAACAGTGTTTTGAGCTGACTTCGTCAGTTTTATCTACAACCTCAAAACAGTGTTTTGAGCAACCTGCGGCTAGCTTCCTAGTTTGCTCTTTGATTTTCATTGAGTATAAATAAAAAACAGAACTAGCATGAACTAGTCCTGTCTATTTTTACCCAATCACACTTCCGTTTGGTACAGCTGGATCAACTGTAAGAAGGGTTAATTTTCCATCATGTTCAGCTGATAGGATCATCCCTTGGCTGACATATTTTTTCATCATTTTACGTGGTTTGAGATTGGCAACGATTTGAACTTTCTTACCAACCAATTCTTGTTCATTTGGATAGTATTTTGCAATTCCTGAGAGGATTTGACGGTCTTCACCATCACCAGCATCCAAGCGGAATTGAAGCAACTTATCTGAACCTTCTACTTTAGACACTTCTTTGACTTCTGCGACACGGATTTCAACCTTGTCAAAGTCTTCAAACTTGATTTCTTCCTTGTTTAGTTTGAGTTCAACTTCGTCTGGGTTCCACTCTTTTTCGACCGCTGGTTTGTTGCCTTCCATTTGTTCCTTGATATAGGCGATTTCTTCTTCCATATCCAGACGTGGGAAGATTGGTGTTCCTTTGGCAACTACAGTCACATCTGCTGGGAAGTCAGCCAAGCTCAAGTTTTCAAGGCTAGCTACTTCTTCCAAGCCAAGTTGATTCAAGAGTGCACGACTGGTTTCCATCATAAATGGTTCAATCAAGTGAGCGACGATACGAAGGCTAGCTGCCAAGTGACTCATGACACTTGCTAATTGGTCACGAAGTGCTTCATCCTTAGCCAAGACCCATGGTGCGGTCTCATCGATGTATTTATTGGTACGAGAGATCAGAGTCCAGACTGCTTCAAGAGCACGTGGGTAGTCAACTGCTTCCATGTGTGTGTGGTAGTCTGCAATTGATTGTTCTGCAACCTCAGCAAGAGCATGGTCAAACTCTGTTACACCCTCTACATAGGCTGGAATTTGTCCATCAAAGTACTTGTTAATCATAGAAACCGTACGATTGAGGAGGTTTCCAAGGTCATTGGCCAATTCGTAGTTGATACGGCCTACATAGTCTTCTGGAGTGAAGGTTCCGTCTGAACCAACTGGAAGGCTACGCATGAGGTAGTAACGAAGTGGATCTAATCCATAACGCTCTACCAACATTTCAGGGTAAACGACATTCCCTTTAGACTTAGACATTTTACCGTCTTTCATGACGAACCAACCATGAGCAATCAAACGATCTGGCAATTTGATATCCAACATCATAAGAAGGATTGGCCAATAGATTGAGTGGAAACGAAGGATGTCTTTTCCTACCATGTGGAAAACTGTTCCATTCCAGAACTTGTCAAAGTTACCATGTTCATCTTGACCGTAGCCAAGAGCTGTCGCATAGTTAAGAAGGGCATCAATCCAAACGTAGACAACGTGTTTTGGATTTGATGGGACTGGTACTCCCCATGTAAAGGTTGTACGAGAAACTGCCAAATCTTCCAAACCTGGTTCGATGAAGTTGCGAAGCATTTCATTCAGACGACCATCTGGAGTGATAAATTCAGGATGGGACTTGAAAAATTCCACCAAACGATCTTGGTATTTGCTGAGACGAAGGAAGTATGATTCTTCAGAAACCCATTCTACTTCGTGACCTGATGGAGCAATACCCCCAGTTACATTTCCAGCTTCGTCATGGAAAACTTCCGCAAGCTGGCTTTCTGTAAAGAATTCCTCATCTGAGACTGAGTACCAACCAGAATATTCACCCAAATAGATATCATCTTGAGCAAGCAGGCGCTCAAAGACTTGAGCTACTACTTTTTCATGGTAGTCATCCGTTGTACGGATGAATTTATCGTATGAGATATCGAGTAATTGCCAGAGTTCTTTAACACCAACTGCCATTCCGTCAACATAGGCTTGAGGGGTGATTCCAGCTTCTTCAGCTTTTTGCTGGATTTTCTGACCATGTTCATCAAGACCTGTCAGATAAAAGACATCGTAGCCCATCAAGCGTTTGTAACGTGCTAGGACATCACAGGCGATGGTTGTGTAGGCAGATCCGATATGAAGTTTTCCAGATGGATAGTATATCGGCGTTGTAATATAAAAATTCTTTTCAGACATAATTTTTCCTTTCCAGGCAAATGAAACCTGTTTTTCTAACACTTCATTATATCACATTTTGAAGGATTTTCGATAGAGAAATCCATACAAAAACAAGATAGACGAGTGTCCATCTTGTTTATTCTATTCATAACGAAGGGCTTCAATTGGATCAAGTTTCGATGCCTTGTTGGCTGGCAAGACTCCAAAAATCATACCCACGCTAGCCGAAACTGCGAGACTAAATAGGGCAACTGGAATTGATACTCCAACTTCTATACCCGCAATCAAACCTTGCAACAACAAACCTGCTAAGGCAGTTAAACCACTTGCAATTGTCAAGCCAATTAATCCACCTAACAAGGTCAAAATCATGGATTCAATCAAAAACTGGATTAAAATATTAGCACGTGTCGCACCCAAAGCCTTACGGAGACCAATCTCACGGGTACGCTCTGTAACAGAAACCAGCATAATGTTCATAACACCAGTTCCTCCAACAAAGAGAGAAATTCCTGCAATGGCGCTAATAACCGTCGTCATAAAACTAAACGATTGTTGAATTTCTGCAAATGCAGCTGACTCATCTGCCACTTGATATTCTCCCTGTTGCAAGCCAGCCAGCTCTGTCATTTTTCGTGCTAATTCTGGACCCAGAGTTTGAGTCAAGCTTGTGTCATTCACTCGAAAGACAATATTAGCAATTTCATCTACATTAAAATTCGCAGCAAGGGAGATATTTGTGGTAATAGGCAAGCCACCAAGACCATACATTTTTGAATTTTTAGATTCTGGGCTAGTATAAACACCAATGACTCGATAACTAAAACCATTGACTTCCACAACCTTGTTAATAGCCTCTTGAGGAGATCCAAATAGACTAATGGATAATTCTTCATCAAGCAAAATGACACTTGCAAATTCTTTGAAATCTTGTTCTCTCAGACTACGTCCTGCAAGAATTTCATTGTTAACAGCCTCCATATAAGTTCTGTTTCCACCTGTCAAATTGGCATTTTCAACCTTTTTATCTTTATAAGTCAAGATGGCGTTCGTTGAGTTGGTTACATAGTAATTATCCACTCCTTTCAGTTTGGCTGCCTCCTTGACCCAAGATTCTTGCGGTTTTGGTGGTTCAACATGAACTTCCTCTTCTTTTCCAGAAACCGTAAAAGCTGATTGTTTCTGAGTAAAAGATCCATCTTTACTTTTTTTAGAAGAGAAAAAGACACTGATATTTTTTTGAGATCTGGTCATGTTTTTATTGAGCTGTCGAGACATGGAATCACCCAGAGCCATAATCACAACAACCGATGAAACACCGATAATAATCCCAATCATGGTAAGCAAAGAACGCATCTTGTGAGCCATGATAGATGAAAAGGCAAATTTCAGATTCTGCATCTTAGTTTTCCTCCTTTTCTAACTGAGCACTATCAGATGAAATAACTCCATCGCGAATGACAATCTGACGTTTGGCATAAGCAGCTATTTCAGGCTCATGCGTTACCATGATAATGGTTTTTCCTTCTTTATTCAAGTCAACCAATAGTTGCATAATTTGATTCCCTGTTTTGGTATCCAAGGCTCCTGTCGGTTCGTCTGCTAGGATAATAGAAGGATTGTTTACCAAGGCACGCGCAATAGCCACACGTTGCTTTTGACCACCAGATAATTCCGAAGGCAAATGATGACTACGTTCTGTCAATTCAACCTTATCTAGATATTCCTCAGCTAACTTACGACGTTTTGAAGCCGAAACTCCTGCGTAAATTAAGGGTAATTCTACATTTTGCAAAGCATTGAGTTTAGATAGAAGAAAGAACTGCTGAAAGACAAATCCGATTTGTTGGTTACGGACCTTGGCTAGTTGTTTTTCACCAAGTCCAGCTACTTCTTGGCCTTCAAGATAATATTCTCCACTGGTTGGTGTATCCAACATGCCGATCGTATTCATGAGAGTGGACTTACCAGAACCAGATGGTCCCATAATGGCAACAAACTCACCCTCATTCACTTCTAGGTTGATATTTTTGAGAACCTGCAGTTCTTGGTCACCGTTACGGTAGATTCTGCAGATATTTTTTAGACTAATTAGTTGCTTCATCAGCCTTCACCTCTTTTCCTTCCTCTAGAGAAGACGTTGGGTTACTGATGACCTTGACTCCATTTGTCAGACCTGAAGTGATTTCTTGGTTGTCTGCATCAGCATTGCCCAAACCAACTTCCACTTTCTTGGCCTTTTTCTGCTCGTCAAGCACCCAGACATAGTTCTTATCATTTTCAGTCACAATACTTGTTAGAGGAACCAAAATGGCTTTACTCTTGTTCTTGACCTCAACACTTACTGAGAATCCTTGTTTCAAATCACCGATTTCACTTGTAACATCGATGGTATATGGATATTTAGAACCAGAATTACCACCTGCTGCGGCAGTAGCTGCACTTGCTGCTTCACCATTGTTTTTAGGGTAGTCAGAAATGTAGCTAATCTTACCAGTCCAGCTCTTATCTTGGTAAACTTTAGAAGTAAAGGTTACTTCTTGTCCTACAGAGAGGTTGGCAAGGTTATATTCAGATAGTTCCCCCTTAACTTGCAAGTTTTCATTACTTACGACATGAACTACTACTTGGCTAGCTCCTGTTGGAGATTTAGAAACATTACGGTTGACTTCGACCACAGTTCCCTCTAAGGTACTGAGAACCGTCATTGCATCCAACTGACTTTGAGCCTTGCTTAATTGCGCTGCTGCATCTGCACGAGCATCACGAGCATCACCTAGTTGTGCATCAATAGATGACACTGCATTTCCTGAGACTGGAGCTGGAGTTTGGGCTGCTACACCTTCGCCTCCTGCTGGCGTTGGCAACTGTGGAGCCGGAGCTGAAGCAGCTTCATTTCGTGCTTGATTGAGTTCATTGATATGACGATCTGCCTTAGCAACTGCTCTACTCGCTGAATCATAGGCCGCCTGGGCTTCTGAACTACTGTACTTGACTAAAGCCTGTCCTTCACTGACCTTATCACCCACAGAAACAAGGATTTCATCTAAATCTCCCTTACTAGCATCAAAATAAACATATTGTTCATTTTTTGCTGTTACTGTCCCTGACAATAAAACAGAGGATGCCACGCTTCCTTCCTTGGCAACAACAAGATGAGTAGCCTCATCTTTTACAGCAGTCTGAGAAGGTTGTCTAAAGAGCAAAATGCCCCCAGCACCCAATACAACTACACTCGCAGCACCGATTGCTGCATACAATTGCCACTTTTTAGCTTTACCATTCTTTTTCATAATGAAACTCCTTTTTGATTTAAAGTTCTTAACAATATTATACAAAAATTATCAATTTGAAACAATAACATTTCAGAACGAAATAATGACATTTCAGGATTTAATTATTGTTCGGAATTTATTTTACAATCGTTGTACTAGTTATATAATACACTTTATTTTTCTTTTTTGCAAGCCTTTTCTTTAATTTTTTTGAACGTAGCAGATTTTTGCAATCACATCAAAAAAAAGATAGAATATGACTATCAAAAAATGACACTCTACTATTTAAAAGAGTACAAAGGAGTTTTCAATGAGAGAATACGATATCATTGCTATCGGTGGAGGTAGCGGAGGAATTGCTACTATGAACCGTGCTGGTGAACACGGAGCTAAAGCGGCCGTTATTGAGGAAAAGAAATTAGGTGGAACCTGTGTCAATGTCGGTTGTGTTCCTAAAAAAATCATGTGGTACGGGGCGCAAATCGCTGAGACTTTCCATCAATTTGGAGAAGATTACGGCTTTAAGACTACTGATCTTAACTTTGACTTTGCAACACTACGTCGTAATCGTGAAGCCTACATCGATCGCGCTCGTTCTTCTTATGATGGCAGTTTTAAACGCAACGGAGTAGACTTGATTGAAGGTCATGCTGAATTTGTAGATTCTCATACTGTCAGCGTAAATGGTGAACTGATTCGTGCTAAACATATCGTGATTGCTACTGGTGCCCATCCAAGTATTCCAAATATTCCTGGTGCTGAGCTAGGTGGCTCTTCTGATGATGTATTTGCCTGGGAAGAATTGCCAGAGTCAGTTGCTATTTTAGGCGCGGGTTATATTGCAGTTGAATTGGCTGGCGTGCTCCACACTTTTGGTGTCAAGACAGACCTCTTTGTTCGCCGCGATCGTCCTTTACGTGGTTTTGATTCTTATATCGTTGAAGGTTTGGTCAAGGAAATGGAAAGAACAAACTTGCCACTTCATACTCACAAAGTCCCTTCCAAGTTAGAAAAAACTGCTGAAGGCATTACCATTCATTTCGAAGATGGTACTAGTCACACAGCTAGCCAAGTTATCTGGGCTACAGGCCGCCGTCCAAACGTTAAGGGCTTGCAACTTGAAAAAGCTGGAGTAACTCTGAACGAACGTGGCTTTATCCAAGTGGATGAATACCAAAATACTGTTGTTGAGGGAATCTATGCTCTAGGTGATGTAACAGGCGAAAAAGAACTGACTCCAGTAGCTATCAAGGCTGGGCGTACCCTATCTGAACGTCTCTTTAACGGAAAAACAACTGCAAAAATGGACTACTCAACTATTCCAACTGTTGTCTTTTCACACCCTGCTATCGGAACGGTTGGATTGACAGAAGAGCAAGCTATTAAAGAATACGGTCAAGACCAAATCAAGGTTTACAAATCAAGCTTTACTTCTATGTACTCTGCTTGCACTTGCAACCGTCAAGAAACACGTTTCAAATTGATCACAGCTGGTTCTGAAGAAAAAGTTGTCGGACTTCATGGAATTGGCTACGGTGTTGATGAAATGATTCAAGGATTTGCTGTTGCTATCAAAATGGGAGCAACCAAGGCTGACTTTGACGCAACTGTGGCGATTCACCCAACTGCATCTGAAGAATTTGTAACTATGCGTTAATCGAAATAAAAGAAGCAGAGCAAAAAACACTTCTAAATATCAAAAAGCGAGTATTTCCGTAGTTGGAGATACTCGTTTTCTTATGTTTTATTTTATAGTATGTTGAAATAAGATATGCAAAAATCAATTAACAAACCATAGCAAAATACAAGGATTATAATACAATCATTTATTCTTTTCTTTAAAAGATTCATATATTTTTTTATATAACTCTTTTATATCTTTTTTCTGAGAATTCAACTCTTCGTTACCGTAGTCAAAATTTGCTACTACAAATCCCTCGTCAGCATTAGAAAAAGTAAAAAATTCTATTCCAATGAGTTTATTATGCTTAGAGTCCTCTATAGTGTCTCCTAAACCATTATTGAATTTCTTCACTTCTTCTTCACGAACTCCGACCCCCGCAGCAGCTCCATTTGCAATGATGTTTGAAAATACTTCTTCTGAAGATGCTAATTCTTTCACAGTTATGAAGTATATAGCTTCTTCCGTTTCTACTTGTCTCACTTTATTCCATTTTTCTGTATCACTAGAAGAAAGCGTATAGACTATTAACTCCAGTGTTGGTTTATTGGTATTTTCTTTTGTAATCATTTGTTTTCCAAAGAAGAAAATAGCAAGTAGCCCAGCTACAAAGATCAAAGCAATATAAATTATCTTTTTCATACATTATCCCCTATATCTTTCATATCAATGATCACATCAACTTCGTTATAGACAGCTGGATCATGTGTCGCTATAATTACATATTTGTCTTCATCTCTTTCATTCAATAATAAACGAATAATTTCTTTTCCAATCTCACCATCTAAAGCTCCTGTAGGCTCATCTGCTAAGATAATTTTTCGTGGTTTCATTAACATTCTGGCAATAGCTACACGTTGAGCCTGCCCTCCAGACAATTCATATATTTTTTGATGTAAATAGTCATTTGACAGTCCTACTTTTTCAAGTACATCAGTTATTGTTTTTTTGTCTTTAGTGATAAGGCTCAGATTATCATATACTGTTTTGTTATCTATTAAAGAATAATTCTGAAATACATATCCAACAGTATTTTTAAAAAAAGTTCTTTCTTTTATCTTCCAAATATCTTGTTTATCAACTAAAACATTCCCACTGTCAATTTTTTCTAATCTTCCTATAATGTTAAGAAGGGTGCTTTTACCAGAGCCAGAACCTCCAATCAATGCATAACTTTTTCCAGATTCAAATTTAAAATTTAAGTCTGTAAAGATCTTTTTTGAGCCGAAACTTTTTGAAACGTTCAAAAGGTCAATTGTCATGTTTCATCTCCTTTTAAAATTTTAGTATAGCTTTCAGATAATTTTCTAAAACTCATGATTATTGACAACATCAAAACGAGCAGAGAAGCGAGACCAATATATAGCAACTCTATTTGACCTGTCATAAGAAATGTAAATAGGATAACTATTGTAATAGTCATCATAAAATACTTGAGACTTGAAATTGCTATATATGTTTTTGACAGACCCAAAATAATTTTTTTCACATATTCATTCTGTTTTAGGGCAATATAAAGTTGGACATATTGATAAATGAGTATAAAGACAATACTGTAAATTATCTTCTGCAAAATTTGTGAAAGTAGAATTTGGTGCTCTAAGGACTGGATCTTTAATTTCACAATTTGGTAAACATCTACTGGATTCATTGAAAAATTCAACTGGCTAGCCATTTCATTTATTTTCTTTACCGCCTCAGGACTAAAAAGAGACTTATATGTTATATTACTAGCCAAAGAAAACTTGTTGTTTTCAATCATTTTGTCCGTATCTAACACAACAACAATGTTATCTTTACTATCTGCTACACTTGCGATTGGTAAAAACTCTTTCATTTTATGATTATCATCAGCATCTTCATTAAAATAAAAAATTTTTTTCCCATCAGGAATTATTTGTACTGCAATTTCTTCTTTTGTATAGTTTGTTCCAATAAATTGTTCTGCTACAACTGTATTTTCAATAGATTTCTGATTTTCTTTCCATTTCTCAGGAATATAGATGGTTGCTATCTTATTATCTAAAAGATGATAGTTTGTTCCATTCACTTTATTTTGTAGGTTAGCACCTGTTTGATTAATATAAATCAACTCTTTATTTATTTCTGGATTCGTTATCCCGTCATTTTTTAATTGTTTAGAAAATTCTTCTAAAGCATGAGATGTTTTCATAAAATCTGGAACATATGCAGAGGATCGTTCTATATATAAATAATCTAAGTTTTTTAAGGAAGCAGCTATCTGTAGATACTTACCATCTGAATCACTAACTTCTCCATTTTTAGCAGAGTTACTTTCAATTCCAAGGAATTCAATCCTTCTCCAGTCTTTTACTGTGTCCCATGGTACTAAATTCTGTATCTGTATGTTAATACTAGATTGACTACTCTTTGTTTCTTGTAAAAAAATTCCTGAGACAAGGATGATAATCGAAATAATAGCAAGCCATACGACAAAAATAAGCTTGTTTTTTGCCTTGTTTTTGATAATTTCAATGGGCTTTTCAATCTGAATCGTCAACCAAAATAAAACAAAAGTAATAAGATCAATGATTTGAAATAGTATAAAATTCGTTAAAAGCAGAGAGAAAAATAACTTAGAACTATAAGTGAAGAAACCATTCCCCAAAAAAGAACTGTAAGAAATCATCAATAAAGCCATCATAATCAGTTCAAAAATAATAGAAATGCCATACTCTCTTCTTAGATCGTATACAGGCAAGCCCAAAGAACGTCGTATCACTCCTTCTTTAATCTGCCTCGTTCGAACAACAAATAACACAACTAATAAAGTTAAGTAAATTGACCCCATTAACAGTATTCTTAAAGTTCCAGTAAATTGTAAGATTCCTCCTATATACCAAGGATAAGCCATATATACTGTTTGTAGTCCAGTCATCGTAAGTGGTTTCAAACTGTCTATATTTATTTTCCCAAGGGTGTAATACATCCCTATTATTGGCGCTGACTTTAATTGCTCATTGTTTTCATCATCGAAATTTACATACTTCAACTGACCAGAACTCTGAACGATTGGTTTGTAAATGGTAACCTTTTCCGTTTTTGATACGTCACGAACCATTTCGTATATTTCGTTATTAGAAAGATTACTTTTTCCTTGAATAGAAAAAGCACCATCAATTGGTAAAGGTACGGGGGTTTCAGTATCGCTGATAGTGACCAGACCAATTGCAGCGATCAAACAAAAGAAAAATCCAATGATACATAATTTTAATTTCATAAGCACTTACCATATTACAAAAGACCCTATCTTATAATCGGGTCTCTTGTTTTCATAAATTATTTTTAAAATCTATAATAATCCCAATATGCATTTAATCGAATATCGCTCCAAGATTTTTTTGCACTTGAATATGCCCATCCATAATCTTTTTTATCATAAGCTTTAACGGTTCCCCAATAATTCGTTACTGAAGATTTTGAACCAATATTATTTGGAGAACTACAAAGTAATTTGAATAACCATAGCTATTATCTACACCATACTGCCATACATCAATAATGGGATATGGAGCAGGGTGTGCTGTAGTTGCACTAACAACACTAGCTGCAGTAGCAAAGCCAAAACTTAAAACACTTGCAACTAGAAAAACAGATGCTTTCTTATTAATTCTTTTTTCATTTTACTTTTCCTTGAAGTTAAATATTTGATGAAGATCAAATAATAGTCCCTTTTTAGTCCCTCCATATTACTTTAATATGAATTGATTATATTTAGGTTTTTAATCACCGTTACGGTATCTAGAGTCGTTAAAATATCTCATAACTACCCCTCCTTTTAAAATTGAACACATCTAGATGTATCCGTTTACATTTGTAATTGTAGTACTTATTTTTTAGTTTGTCAAGTATTTATAGTATATTTTTTTTTGATAAAATGGGATTATCTATAAAGGCGATTTTCGAATCAACAAAACAATAATCCAACTTAACTAGTCAGGAAAATCTGCCGTTACAGTTTTTGTTACCTTATCTTTAAAAATTGGTTGACAATCATTCTTCTGCGAGTATAATAGTTACTATACATCATAAAAGAGGTTAACTATTTTGAAAAAAGCTCACGTTTATGCTTTCCCTGCTATTGGAGCTGCTCTCATTGCTGTTTTAGCACAAATCAGTCTTCCAATTGGACCTGTCCCCTTCACTCTGCAAAACTTTGCAATCGGCTTGATTGCTACTGTCTTTAGACCGAGGGAGGCTGTACTTTCTGTTGGTCTCTATCTTCTTCTAGGCGCTATCGGTCTTCCTGTCTTTGCAGGAGGTGGAGCTGGATTGCAGGCGTTAGTTGGTCCTACTGCAGGCTATCTTTGGTTTTATCTCGTTTACTCTGGACTTACTTCCTCTCTAACCAACAGCAAGAGTGGGATTGTGACCATTTTTCTTGCTAACCTCTTGGGTGATGCCCTTGTCTTTATCGGTGGGATTCTCAGCTTGCATTTTCTAGCTGGAATGGCATTTGAAAAAGCTCTTGTTGTGGGGGTCATTCCCTTTATCATCCCAGATCTTGGTAAAATTATTGCTATTAGTTTTATTAGCCGTCCATTACTTCAACGCCTTAAAAATCAGGCTTACTTTGCTAACTAAAAAAGGATATCGAGTTGTCATAACTCAATATCCTTTTCTTTCATTTTGAAAATTTAATTGCCTTTAAAGGCATCCACCATCGTTTGAAATTCTTCATTTGAGAGAGTAATTCCTTTACCCATTTTAGTATGATCTGGACTCCAAGCACGAATATCAAACTTTGCAGGGGCACCATTAAAGCTCACACGGTTGATTTCCTTGGTCCAACCTTTTTCGTTTTCAGAAAGAGTCAACAAGTGCTCTTCGATTTCAAATGTAAATTCTGCCATTTTCTTCTCCTTTTTTAGCTTTCATCTGATTATTCGTAAAATCTTGTAGATTTTAGGAAAATTTTATATAATATTGATATAAAAGAAGGGAGGCCACTATGAGACATAAATTCCAGCAAGTTCTAGATAAAATACATGACTTTTTAAATGGACATGAAGAACCAGACCAGACTGAAACCAACTCCCTTACCGCTACTATTGAAGAGGCTATCCAGAAACAAACTGCTGTTCACCTTATCTTGTCTGAGACAAGCTTTACAGGTGACATCATCAAATACGATCAGCAACGCCAGCAAATTATCGTGAAAAATTTTGCTAAAAATGTGACCCGTATTATCCGCATAAGCGATATTCAACGCCTTCGATTCGTCCCTTCGACCGTCCAAACAGCTCAAAAAAATAGATTTAAGAAAGAGTGAGATGTAGTTGCTTCATCCCACTCTTTTTTCTTAGCGAATTTGTTCAAAATGCAAATGAACCGCGATATGATCTCCATAACCACTTCTTTCCAAGTCACGTTGTAAACGATAGGAAATGTAGTGTTCTGCAATGGTAATGTAACCTGCACCCAGTAAACGATGTTCAACCATAGACTGAATCATGCTGATAGTAGCACGTTCCACCTTGGCTTCTTCCAAATCCAAAACAACTTTCTTAGTGACTTGTGCAAGGTTTTGACGCAAATCATCTGTCAATACATAGACAGTTTGGGCCGCCTTTAAGATAGCTTGGTAAATCTTATCTGGATTAAATTCAGCAATTTCTCCATCACGTTTGATTACTTGCATAGCTTTCTCCTTTATTCTTTGTTTCCTTTAATTTCTGCCAGCATTTTTTCTTCTTCTGCTGTCAGTTGATAATGTTCAAGCAAATCCGGTCTGCGTTCATAGGTTTTCTTTAAACTCTCATACAGGCGCCACTGACGAATTTTTTCATGGTGCCCGCTCATGAGCACGTCTGGCACAACCATGCCTCGATAATCATAGGGGCGTGTGTACTGAGGATATTCGAGAAGGCCAGAAGAAAAACTATCATCTTGGTGGCTAGACTCCTTGCCAATCACTTCTGGAATCAGGCGTACCGTTGCATCAATCATGGTCATAGCCGCCAACTCTCCTCCAGTTAAGACATAATCTCCTAGGGAAATCTCATCTGTCACCAAGGTCTTAATACGCTCATCATAACCCTCATAGTGCCCACAGATAAAGATTAGCTCTTCCTCTTGAGCCAAATCCTCAGCATAAGCCTGATCAAACTGCTTTCCAGCAGGATCGAGGAGAATGACGCGCGGATTTTTCTTTTCAATAGCATCAAAGGCATCGAAAATGGGTTGGGCTCGGAGCAACATCCCCTGACCGCCTCCGTAGGGCTCATCGTCGACATGGCGGGCCTTTTCAGCATTTTCTCGAAAATTATGATACTGGATATCCAAGAGCCCTTTTTCACGTGCCTTTCCAACGATTGAGTGCTCTAGCGGAGAAAACATCTCTGGAAAAAGGGTTAAAATATCAATTTTCATCATCTAACCCTTCTAAGATTTCCACATCGACCCGTTTATTTGGAATATCAACATTGAGAACCACTGGTGGGATATAAGGCAAGAGCAAGTCACGCTTGCCTTTTCGCTTGACCACCCAGACATCGTTGGCACCTGGTTGCAAGATTTCCTTGATAGTTCCGATCAAGTTATCTTCCTCATAGACCTCCAAACCGATAATCTCGTGATAGTAGAATTCACCATCGTCTAGGTCATTCAAATCTTCCTCAGCGACCTTGAGACTGTATCCCTTGTACTTTTCGATAGCGTTGATATGGTACATATCTTTGAATTTAATAATGTCAAAGTTCTTCTGTTTACGGTGGCTAGCGATGGTCACTGTTTGAACAAACTGATCTTTTTTATCAAACAAGGCCAGCTCAGCTCCTTTTTTAAACCGTTCTTCTGCAAAATCCGTCACAGACAAGACTCGCATCTCACCCTGCAACCCCTGCGTATTGACGATTTTCCCAACATTAAAGTAGTTCATCTTGTCTCCTGTACTCTCCTTCTTTCCATCTTATTCTGACAATTCTCGAATAATAGTCGCAATTTTTTCAGATTCAGACCACTGTAAATAATGGTGATTCCCTCCTAAAATGAGTTTAGTATTGGAAGTCCAATATTCTGATTTTCTGTACTCTTTTTCTCTATAAGGCTGACAAAAAATAAATACAGGGACATGAGATTCTATCAACAAATTCTCAAAATCTTCCTCAGTAATCTCTCCAGATATCTGAAATCCTGAATCTTGCTTTTCCAACTCTGACCCTTTTTCTTGCATTATTTTCCATATTTCTTTATTAATTCCAGGGCTAAATGTTGCTTGAGTTAAGTTCTTAAAATAAAGTTCAGGACCATACTCGTCAATCAACCTCATCTGCTCTTCCATTTCTGGATAAGGATTTTCTGAAAAATCAGCAAACATGACTTTTTTAGTTGTCGGTTCCATTGCTACTAAAGCATGACACTTAATTGGTTTCTTGAGCAATTTGCAAGCTAAAATTCCACTCAAACTATGTGCACAAAGTATATATTCAGAAATCCCTAATTCTTCAAATACTTCATAAACCGCATCTGCAAGATTATCTAGATTTTTTCCAGCTTGGTCATGAATCGGACTCCTACCTGTGTTCGGAAAATCAATTGTCAAATAACCAATTGTAGGAGGAAGTTTTTCAAGTATAAGTGAAAAATTTTCATAACTTGGTAGCAAACCTGCGCCGCTTAAACAAACTAGCATTTTCTTTTGTTTTTGATAAGTAACAGAGAGACTACCAATTTCTGTAGATACTTCAATCCTCTTCATAAAGAAATCCACTCATTCTATATAATGAATTATTAAAAATCCTTATCCTTTATTTTAACACGTTCCAAGGATTTTCACAAGTTGGAGGAAAATACATAGAGGGACCGTTATAGTCCAAAAAGTGCTAATATTTTCCTCTTTAATGTTAATTTATATTTGAAAGATGAGATATTTACATTCCCGTTATACATATTGCTATAAAATGTATATTCCCCAATTTCACCCTGACTTGTTTTCCATTTCATTCTTAAACTAGGCATATTCTCTGGTAAATTTGTATGAATCAATAAGCATGTATAATTCTTTAAATTTTTAACTGTATGCAGTTTATTATTTACAATCAAACAATCGTTTCTTGAATCATAGTTTAAAGAATAAAATTCTATAATTTCAATATCAACTTCCTTTGGATAAAAAATCAAATGGTTATAATGTTTATCATTTTCATCATGTTTAAACTCATATATATGATGAAATCTCGTATGTAAGGAATCAAATTCGATTGGTTTAATTACCTGAATTTCGATATTATTGATATAGGCCTTATTCTGAAAACTAATTTTTAAAATTACACCTATAAAAGTCGAAATCTGTAAAATTCGCAATAACCAATCAATGTACATTGCCCAATCTATGTTTAAAATACAATCAATGTTCATTCTTTTCCAGTCCCCCTTTAAAAAGCCTTCCAAATCACGTTCATGTTGGTACTTAATGGCTGCAATTTTACACTTCTCGCAAAAAAGCGAGACATTCGTCCCGCCCTTCTTATTTTTCGTCAATAACGATTCTTACTTTTTTGTCTTCAGTTGGGACAGAGTAGACAATCGTTCTTATCGCAGAAATAGTGCGACCCTTACGACCGATTACACGACCCACATCACTTTGATCAAGATCCAAATGATATTCCAAAAACTCTGGTGTATCTTCAATCTTGATAGTTAAGGCATCTGGTTGTGAAATCAAGGGTTTCACAATCGCAATAATGAGATTTTCAATCGTATCCATCTGTCAACCTACTTTAAACTTATTTTGAGAATTTAGAATCGTGGAATTTTTTCAATACGCCTTCTTTTGAAAGGATGTTACGTACTGTATCTGAAGGTTGAGCTCCATCAGCCAACCATGCAAGAACGCGGTCTTCCTTCAAAGTTACTTGGTTTTCAGCAACAAGTGGGTTGTAAGTTCCAACTGTTTCGATGAAACGTCCGTCACGTGGTGAACGTGAATCTGCTACGTTAATACGGTAGAAAGGTTTTTTCTTAGAACCCATACGAGTCAAACGGATTTTAACTGCCATTTTTAAAGTCTCTTTTCTTATTTTTTATTTGAGTGAAATAGCTGAGCTATTTAGCACATGTTCTATTATAGCAGATTTCTGGCAGGTGTCAAGAAAAAAACTTGACAGACTATAAAATTTTTAAACCATTTAGAAATTTGTTAGAAGTAGGAAATAAATGTTTGAAAGAAGCTAGCCGTGAATACTATTTTATACTCAATGAAAATCAAAGAGCAAACTAGGAAGCTAGCCGCAGGCTGTGCTTGAGTACGGCAAGGCAAAGCTGACGTAGTTTGAATTTGATTTTCGAAGAGTATTAGAAACATTTTATAAAGACCATCAACTCAAATCCTCCATATCGCCTGAACGAGATTTGGATGCTTGGCTCCTAAATCCTAAGCCCGTTCCCAAGCGAATATCAAGGATTTTAAGAACGATATCTACTAATTAATTTATAAAACATGAATTAATAGATTCTAAATAGGGGAATAATTTAGTTCTGTAAAAATTAACTTCTACACCTACAAAGCTTATTCTGAAAGACTTTATAACAGTCTAAGAAAAAAGTAGAGATTCATAGAGTATCTAGATTTTCCAAAAAATTGCCACCTTGGCACATAAATTCTTGCTTTCCAAATTCAAATGTGATATATTTATAACATAAAATTTAAGTGTTATATATTTATAACACAAAAAAGGAGTCTATCATGAAAAAAAGTCAAAAAATGCGTGACCTCATTGCAATGATTGCCGTAGCTCTCTTTATTGATTTTACTGTTTTATTTGGTTCTAATCTTAGTTGGGGACCCAAGTTAGTTATTGCTAGTATTTCAGTGTTAGGTCAGATTGTAGCTATTTGGGGCTGGCTACATAAGAAACCATGGCCTCATAAGAGTCAGAAAAGTAAGGGAAAGACTATTTTTGACTTGTCTGCTAAGCTTTACACGATACTTTTTTTTGCAGCAAGCATTTTTTATACAGTAGGGATTTGGGTTGCGACCCCAAGCGTAAGTTCTGGTATTAAAGAATGGATTTTGGGAATTGGCCTCGTTATTGAAGTGATTGTATTTGGTTTTTTCTGTTTGAAAAATGTCAAGGAAACTCCGGACGAACGCTTTTATGCTAATTTAGCCAAGGCAGCTAGCTTGATGTTTGTTTTTATACTAGGCGCACTGATGATCCTAGCAGTTATCATTGGGTATATGGGGTCTCTCACTCTTTACATGGGTCAGATATTTATTAGCATAGCTGCCTTGATTTTCATCTTTGCGGTTGTCTATCTTATCTTGGAACGGAGAGGATAAGTATGTCCAAAGAAAGCAATATTATTACTAATCTCAAATCTGTTCGTGAGTCCACAGGAATGACCCAGCAGGAGTTAGCCGACCTCATCGGCATTCGACGCGAGACAATTCTTCACTTGGAAAATAACCGTTACAATCCTTCACTAGAAATGGCTCTTAAAATTGCTCAAGTTTTTAATCTAAAAGTAGAAGACCTCTTTGAACTCAGACAGCAAGAGGAAGCATAATTCTTTTCGAGACCTAGTATTAAGTTCATTGATTCATTAGGAATTAAGCCGAAAGAAAAAATCCTTTGAAAATGTGCTCTTTTAAAATATAGTAATCTTTCGAATTAACGTTTACCAATTGTGATGCTTTACGAGCTTTCTTAAGGTCTGGTTTCCTAAATACTTCGAGTACACTTATGGTATTGATACCCTTAAACATCTAAAAACTCTGGTAGAAAAAGGTTATGCTGGCATTGAAACGGCTTTTGATTCACTTGACCATCTGAATGCTACTATGAAAAAAAATATTCTGAAAAGCAAGGGAATTAGAGGACTATCTAAGATGAAGGCTGCAGATTTGGATCAAGCCCTTCATAACCATTTTTCAGAAGAGGAATTAGCTGGTCTCTTTTCGATTCGCGGTTATAAAATAACTCCAAAAGGAGAGCACATACTGGAACAATACCAGGACATTGTTGACCGTCATCCAAAGAAAAATCTCTAAGCAAGCGACTTTTTGATTGACTTTCTCTTAAACTACCTTGTCACTAACATTTGAAATCCCCTTCCTTTTAGGGTACAATGGTAGAAATGAATTTTTGAGAGGAACAGAATGAAAAAACTAGCAACACTTCTTTTACTATCCACTGTAGCCCTAGCTGGATGTAGCAACATCCAACGTAGTTTGCGTGGTGATGATTATGTAGATTCTAGCTTGGCCGCTGAGGAAAGCTCCAAAGCAGCAGCCCAATCTGCCAAGGAGTTAAACGATGCTTTGACAAACGAAAATGCAAACTTCCCGCAACTTTCTAAGGAAGTTGCTGAAGATGAAGCCGAAGTGATTCTCCACACAAGTCAAGGGGATATCCGTATTAAACTCTTCCCTAAGCTAGCTCCTTTAGCAGTTGAAAACTTTCTCACTCATGCCAAGGAAGGCTACTATAACGGTATTACCTTCCACCGTGTCATCGATGGCTTTATGGTTCAAACTGGAGATCCAAAAGGGGACGGTACAGGTGGTCAGTCCATCTGGCATGACAAGGATAAGACTAAAGACAAGGGAACTGGTTTCAAAAACGAGATTACTCCTTATCTCTATAACATCCGTGGTGCTCTTTCTATGGCTAACACTGGTCAACCAAACACCAATGGCAGCCAATTCTTCATCAATCAAAACTCTACAGATACCTCTGCTAAACTCCCTACAAGCAAGTATCCAAAGAAAATCATCGAAGCCTATAAAGAAGGGGGAAACCCTAGTCTAGATGGCAAACACCCAGTCTTTGGTCAAGTGATTGACGGTATGGATGTTGTAGATAAAATTGCTAAAGCCGAAAAAGATGAAAAAGACAAGCCAACGACTGCTATTACTATCGATAGCATCGAAGTGGTGAAAGACTACGATTTTAAATCTTAAAAACCAAAAAATACAGTATCCACATTCGATACTGTATTTCTTTTACTCTCATTCTTAAGTTAAATTATTAAAATCCCAGATTTGGTCCATCCAGCCTTCATAAAAGTCTGGTTCATGGCAGACCATAAGGATAGATCCCTTGTATTCTTTGAGGGCACGTTTGAGTTCATCCTTAGCATCCACATCCAGGTGGTTGGTCGGCTCGTCCAACACTAAAACGTTATTTTCACGGTTCATCAGGAGACAGAAACGAACCTTGGCTTGTTCCCCACCTGACAAGACCTGAATTTGACTTTCGATATGCTTGGTTGTCAAACCACAACGAGCAAGGGCTGCACGAACTTCTGCTTGGTTGAGAGCTGGAAAGGCATTCCAAACAGCCTCTAGTGGTGTTTGGCGATTACCGCCTTCTACTTCCTGTTCAAAGTAGCCAAGTTCTAGGTAGTCACCGCGTTCCACTTCTCCAGCGATTGGTGGAATTATCCCCAAGAGACTCTTCAAGAGAGTCGTTTTCCCGATACCATTTGCTCCGATAATGGCAACCTTTTGATTACGTTCAAAGGTAAGATTTAAAGGCTTGGTAAGAGGTCGGTCATAACCAATCTGCAAGTCCTTGGCTTGGAAGATAAAGCGCCCTGGTGTACGAGCTGGTTTGAAATCAAAGGATGGCTTTGGTTTCTCACTTTGTAGTTCGATAATATCCATCTTATCCAATTTCTTCTGACGAGACATGGCCATGTTTCGTGTTGCAACACGCGCTTTGTTTCGAGCTACGAAGTCCTTGAGGTCTGCAATTTCTTTTTGCTGACGTTCGTAGGCCGCCTCTAGCTGAGATTTCTTCATAGCATAGACTTCTTGGAACTGGTAGTAGTCACCAGAGTAACGCGTCAGCTGTTGATTTTCCACATGATAGACGATATTGATAACGTCGTTCAGGAATGGAATATCATGCGAAATAAGGACAAAGGCATTCTCATAGTTTTGGAGATAGCGCTTAAGCCAGTCAATATGCTCAGCATCCAAGTAGTTGGTCGGCTCGTCCAAAAGCAAGATATCGGGCTTCTCAAGGAGAAGTTTAGCCAAAAGCACCTTGGTTCTTTGCCCACCTGACAAAGAAGTTACATCCGTATCCATGCCAAAGTCAATAACACCAAGGGCACGCGCTACTTCGTCAATCTTGGCATCCAAGGTATAAAAATCACGACTCTCCAGACGGTCTTGGAGTTCTCCCACTTCTTCCATAAGGGCATCAACATCTGCTCCGTCTTCAGCCATTTCCATATAGAGATCATTGATGCGAGCTTCAGCTTTGAACAGCTCATCAAAGGCTGTACGGAGAACATCACGTACAGACTGACCTTCTTCCAAGACAGAGTGCTGATCCAAGTAACCAGCAGTCACATATTTGGACCACTCAACCTTCCCTTCATCTGGCAGCATTTTGCCAGTCACAATGCTCATAAAGGTTGATTTTCCTTCACCATTGGCACCGACCAGACCGATATGTTCTCCCTTGAGGAGACGGAAGGACACATCTTCAAAAATTGCACGGTCACCAAAACCGTGACTCAAATTTTTAACTTCTAAAATACTCATTTTAATTCCTTATCTTATTTTTATGTAATTGTTTATAGAGGAACCAAGCCAGATAGCCACCCAAGGTATTGGTCCACAAATCATCAATCTCAAAGACGCGATTAAAATCAAAGAAAAAATCCAAGACTAACTGCGTACATTCAATTCCAAGACTCACTAGAAAACTAAAAAGAAGGACCTTTTTTGTTTTCCGAAAGTTTGGAAGGAGGTAAAGGAGTTGAAATACCAAAGGAAAAAGCAAGAAAATATTGAGGATATTCTGTAGAAAAATCCAACATAATTGCCCAATGTCACTCACTTCACCCAGTTTCCAGAAAGAATTGAAAGGAGTCAAAAGAAAAACCAGGCGTCCAAGATGCTGAATACCTGGAGTTTCCACCTCCACGGGAGAATGTTCTTGAGGAGTAACGCAAAAGTAAACGATACAAATACTATAGAAAATGACTCCCCAAACCAAAACATGATTATAAGTTTTCTTCATCATTAAGGATTGACTGCTGCAACTGCTTTCTGGCGGTCACGTTTCATTGTATTGGAACGCAATTGTCCACAAGCTGCATCAATATCTGTACCATGTTCTTGACGAACGACACAGTTGACCCCTTTTTTCTTAAGTGTATCATAGAAGGCCATGACGCGCTCTTTGGGACTACGGCTATATTGATCATGCTCACTAACTGGGTTATAAGGAATCAAGTTTACATAAGACAATTTCTTGATGTTCTTGAGCAATTCAGCTAATTCTAAGGCTTGTTCTACACCATCATTAACTTCATTGAGCATGATATACTCAAAGGTCACACGACGATTTGTTGTCTCAATGTAGTACTCAATAGCAGCAAAGAGTTTTTCAATCGGAAAGGCACGGTTAATCTTCATAATACTTGAGCGCAACTCATTGTTAGGTGCGTGAAGAGAAACGGCAAGATTGACTTGAACTCCTTCATTAGCAAAGTCACGAATTTTATGGGCCAAACCTGAGGTTGAAACCGTGATGTGACGAGCACCGATTGCCATTCCCTTGTCATCGTTGATAGTACGAACGAAATTCAAGACATTGTTGTAGTTATCAAATGGTTCACCAATCCCCATGACAACGATATGGCTGACGCGTTCATCCTGACCACGCTCATCAAAGTACTTCTGAACCAGCATGATTTGCGCTACGATTTCACCGTTATTGAGGTCACGTTGTTTCTTGATCAAACCAGAAGCACAGAAGGTACAACCGATATTACAGCCGACCTGAGTGGTCACACAGACTGACAAACCGTAGTGCTGACGCATGAGTACTGTCTCAATCAGCATTCCATCTGGCAACTCAAAGAGATATTTAACTGTCCCATCAGCAGACTCTTGAACGATACGTTGTTTCAAGGGATTGACCACAAATTGATCATTAAGCTTAGCAATCAAATCCTTGGAAAGGTTGGTCATCTCTTCAAATGACTGGACACGTTTACGGTAAAGCCATTCCCAGATTTGATCTGCACGGAATTTCTTTTCTCCCTGCTCCAAAACCCATTCCTGCATGGTTTGACGTGTTAAACTATAAATTGACGGTTTCATTTCTTCTCCTTATTCTCTACTCACTTCTGACGAATGACAAAATGACGTTGTCCCTTGTCCTCTTTCTGAGAATGCTGGTCTTTCTGACGACGTCTATTTTTCTTATCTGCATTCGGTTTTCGTTTGGTTTGAACCGGTTTCTTTCCTTTTTTAGAAGGTGTTTCTTCTTCCTTCTTACGCATTTTCTTGTCAAATGATGCGCGCTTAGGTGCTTCATTTTCTAAGACAAAATAGGCACAACCATAACTACAATACTCTAAAAGGTAGTCTTGTAAACGACTGATTTTTTCAAGTTTTTCTTCTGTTCGGTCATCCTTGTAAAAACCGCGTAGGCGAAGCTGTTCGTTGCTCCAGTCTCCCACGATATAATCAAACTTGGTTAAGACTTCTGAAAAACGCTGATTAAAAGCCGTCACATCAAAGGCTTCCTTGATGTTTTCCACCAAGGAAAAAGCTATCCCTTCCGTTTCTACCTTGTCCCCGTGTAAATGGAACTCAGGACCAGGAAACTTGTTATAGTTGTATAATTCAGGTGCAATTTCTTTTCGCATAGATATCCTTTTTCACGATTACTTAATACTTTATTCTACCATAATTTCTAGCAGTTAGCACGTTTCTCATAAAAATGAAAAAAGTCTGACGATTTTGTCAGACCAAAATAATATAACCTTAAAAAGAGAAGAACAATTCTTCCCTCCAACTATCATTATTTAGCAGCTGCGTACAATTCATCTACTTTGTTCCAGTTGATCACTGAGAAGAAAGCTTTGATGTAGTCAGGACGCACGTTGCGGTATTTCACGTAGTAAGCATGTTCCCAAACGTCCAAGCCCAAGATTGGTTTTTTACCTTCTGAGATTGGTGTGTCTTGATTTGCTGTTGAAGTTACTTCAAGTTTACCTTCTTTGTTAATAACCAACCATGCCCAGCCAGAACCGAAGCGAGTTGTTGCTGCTGCAGTGAAGGCTGCTTGGAATTCTTCAAATGAACCAAATGTTGCATCGATTGCTGCTGCAAGTTCTGCTGATGGAGCTGTTTTTTCAGGAGTCATCAATTCCCAGAAAAGAGCGTGGTTCAAGTGTCCACCACCATTGTTGATAAGCGCTTGACGGATATCAGCTGGGATAGATTCTACATCAGCAAGCAAGGCTTCAAGATCTTCACCGATTTCAGGGTGTTTTTCAAGAGCTGCATTAGCATTGTTGACATAAGTTTGATGGTGTTTGTCATGGTGCAAGTGCATTGTTTCCGCATCGATGTATGGTTCCAAAGCGTCGTATGCATATGGAAGATCTGGTAAGATAATAGCCATCTGTAATACCTCTTTTTCTTTCTATATGAAAATGATAACGCAAACATTCACTTTTTTCAAGTTTTTTGCTTATAGATGAAGAAATCACTGAAATACTTTCTAATAATACTCTTCGAAAATCTCTTCAAACCGCGTCAACGTCGCCTTGCCGTAGATATAGTTACTGACTTCGTCAGTTTCATCCGCAACCTCAAAAACATGTTTTGAGCTGACTTCGTCAGTCTTATTTACAACCTCAAAGCAGTGCTTTGAGCAACCTGCGGCTAGTTTCCTAGTTTGGTCTTTGATTTTCCTTGAGTATAAAATAAGTAAATCACTAAGAAACCCACGACAAGATAATCCTGACGCAGGTTGTAGTTTCAAAAAATATCAATTTACCTGACTAGCAATCTGTAGGAGTGCCTTTTCAAAAAGGAAACTCTTTTCATAAAGACCTGTTTTAATCTGATAGTCTGTCTCAATCAAATAAGAAATAGCTTGCTTCAAAAAGCTCAAGGAAAGTCCTCTTGAATCTCTCAGCGCAAACTTGATTTGATAGGGATTTGGATTGCGTCCGAGAAAACTTCCTAGACTACTTGCAATCTGCGATTCTGTTTGCCCAGACTCTGACAAAATTTTCACCTGAGTAAAAGTCCGAAATTGTCCTAACATGACAGCTATGAGCTTGATTTCATCTTCTCCTTGCAAGGTCAAGTCTCTAACCAAATCACGGGCCTGATCAATCTTTTTGCCCAAGATAAGCTGAGTCAAATCAAAAATATTGTCCTGCAGAGTCTTTGGAATAGCCTCGACAATGTCCTTCTCCTCAATCACGCCGTCTGATTTATAAGACTGTAAAAAAAGGAGGTTTTTCTGGATTTCACTAAATTGAAAACCAGATTTGAGAAGTAGATTTTCAAAGGATTGCCCCACAAACTGCAGACCTTGTGTCTGACTCCATTTTTGGAAATACTGGCGCAGTTCTTGTTCCTTGGGTTCAATAGCATCAAATACAGTCGCATCTCGTTTGAGCAATTTGACCAGCCGTCTCTTACTATCTAGCTTTCCTTCTGCAAATATCAATAACTTGGTTGTTGGCGAAGGGTTATCAAGGTATGCCTCAAACGACTTGAACTCATCATCTGCTAAAAAGCGTTTCTTGGCTGTTGTGATATCGACAAAATGGTCTAATATCACGATTTTCTCATCCGCAAAGAAAGGGAGACTGACCAGCTCCAACTCTAAGTCTTTATAAGCTACTTCTTTCATATCAAAGTAAGCAAAATTGAGATCAGCTGGATCATAACCAATCTGTTTCAACACTTGACTCTTCATAACTTCAAACTGGCCCTGATCTGTCCCTGTAAATAGATTCAAGCTAGATAGATTTGATAAAGTCAACGTCTGACTGTCTTCAATGGCAAGCATCATCTCTCCTTTCTTCTGATTTTTTATTAAACTTAATCAATATAGCGCAATTTCCCACGGAAATCTTCTAGGCTCTCGTATCCTTTTTCCGCCATGATTGCTTTTAGTTCATTGGTAATGCGTTCAAAAGCACTGATACCTTCTTTGTGAAGAGTGGTCCCTACTTGCACCATACTAGCACCGCAGAGGATATGTTCAAAGGCATCACGACCCGTAAGAACGCCACCCGTTCCGATGATTTGGATTTGGGGATTGAGACGTTGGTAAAAGGCGTGCACATTCGCTAGAGCAGTCGGTTTGATATACTCTCCACCAATGCCACCAAAACCATTTTTAGGACGAATCACGACTGACTCGTCTTCTATGTAAAGACCGTTTCCGATAGAGTTAACACAGTTGACAAACTTAAGTGGATACTTGTTAAAAATAGCTGCCGCTTGATCAAAGTGGACAATATCAAAATATGGTGGCAACTTGATTCCAAGAGGTTTGGTAAAGTAGGCAAATACTTCTGCCAAGATACGGTCTGTTGTCTCAAAATCATAAGCAATCTGAGGTTTTCCTGGAACATTTGGACAAGAAAGATTAAGCTCTGTCAGTCCTTTGAATTCACTATCTTGGACTTTTTTCAAGATGGTATGCGTTTCCTCTGGAGACATGCCGACTAGGGAAAGGAAGAAAGTACGGTTCGGCTCTTTTTCCTGCAAGTCCAAAAGATAGTCCAAATAATAGTCTAAACCATTATTTGGTAAGCCCATGGAGTTGATAGAACCAAGTGGAACATCCTGATAACGTGGCTCAGGATTGCCCTGACGAAAGTCCAAGGTCGCTGTCTTCGTGACAAAAGTACCCGCTGCTGAGTTTTTGACCCCTTCAAGCTCTTCTATCGTCATACAAGCCACACCCGCTGCATTCATCAAGCAATTGTCAAACTCAAAGCCAGCAATTTGTGTTTTCGTTGATACCATGATTCTGATCCTCCAGATTCCTTTTATTTCTAATATTATACCATACTTTAAGATTTTCTCTTTGAGAAACTAATTTCTATATAAAACGTTCGGTTTTGTAAATTGAAAGAATTTTTAGAAAATTTCTGTTTTTTTCTTTACACTCAAAAAAAATTCTGCTATAATGACACACATAATTAAATTAGAATTTAAGGAGAACGATATGACATCTGCTAAAGAATATATCCAAAGCGTGTTTGAAACTGTAAAAGCTCGTAACGGGCACGAGGCTGAATTCCTCCAAGCTGTTGAAGAATTTTTCAACACTCTAGAACCTGTATTTGAAAAACACCCTGAGTATATCGAAGAAAATATCTTGGCACGTATAACTGAGCCAGAACGCGTAATTTCTTTCCGTGTTCCTTGGGTTGACCGTGATGGAAAAGTTCAAGTAAACCGTGGTTACCGTGTTCAATTCAACTCAGCTGTTGGACCATACAAAGGCGGACTTCGTTTCCACCCAACTGTAAACCAAGGGATTTTGAAATTCCTCGGATTTGAACAAATCTTCAAAAACGTCTTGACTGGACTTCCTATCGGTGGAGGTAAAGGTGGATCAGACTTCGATCCTAAAGGTAAAACAGATGCTGAAGTGATGCGTTTCTGCCAAAGCTTCATGACTGAATTGCAAAAACACATCGGACCATCACTTGACGTACCTGCTGGTGATATCGGTGTTGGTGGACGTGAAATTGGTTACCTTTACGGTCAATACAAACGCCTTAACCAATTTGATGCTGGTGTCTTGACTGGTAAACCTCTTGGATTTGGTGGTAGCTTGATTCGTCCAGAAGCAACTGGTTATGGCTTGGTTTACTACACTGAAGAAATGCTTAAAGCTAACGGCAACAGCTTTGCTGGTAAGAAAGTTGTTATTTCAGGTTCTGGTAACGTTGCCCAATACGCTCTTCAAAAAGCGACTGAACTCGGTGCAACTGTTATCTCTGTTTCTGACTCAAATGGTTATGTCATCGATGAAAATGGTATCGACTTCGATCTTTTGGTTGATGTTAAAGAAAAACGTCGCGCTCGTTTGACTGAGTATGCAGCTGAGAAAGCAACTGCTACTTATCATGAAGGTTCTGTATGGACTTACGCTGGAAACTATGACATCGCTCTTCCATGTGCGACTCAAAACGAAATCAACGGTGAAGCAGCTAAACGTTTGGTTGCTCAAGGCGTGATCTGTGTATCTGAAGGTGCCAACATGCCAAGCGACCTTGATGCCATCAAAGTTTACAAAGAAAATGGTATCTTCTACGGACCTGCCAAAGCTGCCAACGCTGGTGGTGTAGCCGTTTCAGCCCTTGAAATGAGCCAAAACAGTCTTCGCCTCTCATGGACTCGTGAAGAAGTTGATGGACGTCTCAAAGACATCATGACAAACATCTTCAACACAGCTAAAACAACTGCTGAAACATACGGTCTTGATAAAGACTACCTTGCAGGAGCTAACATTGCTGCCTTTGAAAATGTAGCAAATGCTATGATCGCACAAGGTATTGTTTAATATTCATTTGCTCAATCCTCAATCACTATGATTGGGGATTTTTAGTTTGGCTTCAAAAAAGCTCACTATTTAAAATAGTAAGCTTAAAATCAAGATTTATTCTACTTCTACTAATGCAAAAGATAAGCATTCAACTATTTCATTTACTGCCTCATCTATATCTAGATCCTCATTATCATTCAACATCATTGGAAGAACATAAGAAAGAGTCAAGGCTAACATGTAGCGAACGATTCTTTCGTTCGACCAATTTCTGATGAGTCCCTTTTCTTTAAACTGATTAAGAACTGGACTAATTGGCCTAATAATAGAATGAACAATAACATTTCCTAACTGGTTAGAAATAGTATTATCAATAAAAGAACGACTCAAGAGAATTTTAACCTGCATTGGATTCTCATGAATGAAAAAGAGCCTATCTCGAACAATACTTTTTAAAAAGAAGGGAAAAGTTTCTTGATCTACTGTGAATTTTTTTTCTGAGAAATCCGCAATTACTTCTGGAATAACCTGTTCTAGAAAAGTAGATAAAATGGCTTCTAAAATACCTTCCTTTGTTTTAAAGTAACTAAAAACAGTTCCTTCTGACACTCCAGCGCGTTCGGCAATAAGGCTGGACGTTGTATTCTCAAATCCAATTTCTGAGAATAATTTTAAGCTTGATAATAATACTCGACGTTGTTTCAAGCTCAAGTTGCTAACTTCTAACGTCTGAGCATACTTTTGTTCTAAACTTTCCATCACTAGCACCTCTCTTCTACCCTCTTACTTTTACGACTTTTTTGCCTCGACTGTGTCCCATTTTCAGACTACGATAGGCTTCTCTAACAGACTTTAGAGAAAACTCATATACTTGATCAATTTTCAGCTGAACCTTCCCGTCTGAGACCATTTCAGATAAAGTGCTAAAATCATCATATTTGGAATGTCTCGGACCTGTAAACTGAGCACCTTTTATCATAACATAGGGTGAAGGTACTAATGTCCCAATAGCTGTCCCCTTCAAGCCTAAACTAAAAGCCAATCTAACATAATCAGATCCATAACAATCCAAAAATTTTGTAATAGGCGTTGGACTAGCTGATAAAAGAGCCTTCTTGATATTCTCTTCGTAACTTACTGGTATGGCACCTAAAGACTTCAGATACTCTACATTTTTCTTACTTGCTATTCCAATCACTGTCGCCCCCTTAGCAACTGCATACTGTACTGCAATACTTCCAATACCTCCTGCTGCAGCTGAAATAACAACAGTATCCCTTGAATTTAAACCGATTCTTCTAAAAGCCCCACCCACAGTTAGAGCACCTACTCCCATAGTAGCTGCGTGAGTCATGTCGATCATCTCTGGTTTCAATACAATTTCTGATTCATTGACACAAATTTCTGTTGCTAAAGCTCCCCTCTTAGTTCCCAAACCAGGATCCCTAATCATTGTTCCAAACACCTTATCTCCTACTGAAAACCTAGTTACTTCATTTCCAACTTCTGTAATAACTCCAGAAAAATCTCTCCCCACACCTCTTGGAAATAAAGATGATTTAGATTCAAACCAACGACTTGGTTTCCTTAATTTCGTTATAAAAGATAGGAATCGAAGGGGTTTCGCTCCCTCAAAAGTTTTATAATCAATAGGATTTAAACCAACAGCATGAACTTCTACTCTCACTTGATTTACATCCAAGGCTGTAGAGTCGATCTTCAGCAAATCCAAGACCTCTTCGTTACCGAAACGACTGTACTCTATTGCTTCAACAACCATTTTCTTTACTCCTTAATTTCACAAAAATTGAGTGAGCACTCATTTTTATAAATTATACTCTTAATTTGTAAGAAAATCAATATTATCGTTTGATAACGATTTATGACATGATACAAATATCCATCATTTCGATTTACCAATATGATTCTTTCAATCTAACTCTCCTCACTTTTAAAGATTCCTTTCCCTTTTTTGCCCCCTGGCACATAAAAATAAAAACCGCTACTCCTAAGAATAGCGGTTTAATCATGTTTTTAAGCTACTAATGTAGTCGCTCTATTATTTATAGTCAATTGAAACAAGAGCAGGACAAAAGAGCCTCGTAAAAGGTATTACAACTCGGCAATACCTTTTTGAGGTTCTTTTTGATATGAGCCCATGTTTTCTCAATAGGATTATACTCAGGTGAGTAGGGAGGAAGAGGTAAAAGTTTATGCCCAAACTCTTCGCATAAAATCTCTAGCTTAGCTATTCTATGGAATCTTGCATTGTCCATAATAATAACTGATGGTGTATTTAATGTTGGTAAGAGAAACTTCTGAAACTAAGCTTCAAAAAAGTCGCTCGTCATCGTCTCTTCGTAAGTCATTGGAGCGATTAATTCACCATTTGTTAGCCCTGCAACCAAAGAAATCCTCTGATATCTTCTTCCAGATACTTTACCTCTTATTAACTGACCTTTTAATGAGCGACCATATTCTCGATAAAAATAAGTATCGAATCCTGTTTCATCAATATAAACAGGTGCTAAGTGCTTTAAACTATTAAAATTCTTAAGAAATAAAGCTACTTTTTCTGGGTCTTGTTCATAGTAAGTGTGGTTCTTTTTTTTCGAGTGTAGCCCATAGCTTTGAGAGCATAGTGGATGGTAGTTGGATGGTAGTTGGATGACAGCCAAATTCGGAAGCTATTTCAGTCAAATAAGCGTCTGGATTGTCAGTAAGATAGTTTTTGAGTCTATCTCTATCAACTTTTCTTGGTTTTGTTCCTTTTACTTGATGGTTTAGCTCTCCTGTTTTCTCTTTTAGCTTTAACCAGCCATAAATAGTATTACGTGAGATTTGGAAAAGGTGTGATGCTTCTGTTATACTACCCGTTCGTTCACAATAGGAGAGAATTTTTTTGCGAAAATCTATTGAATATGCCATAAGAAGATTATACCACATTATGTACTATTTTTGTTTCATTTTACTATAATTTTAAATAGTAAACTATGATATAAATCAAGCTACTAAAGATGAATTTATGGTATACTAGTGATAATAAATTGTTATCGGTAGGAGAATGACATATGGATAGTAAAACATGTTTTGTTGTCATGGGATTTGGTACAAAAAAGATTCCAAATACTAATATTGAAGTAGATTTAAATTTCGTCTATAACGAACTTATTAAACCAACAATCATTTCAAAGAAGCTAACATCTGTTTATGGTCAAGAGCAATTCAGGGCTGATGAGGTATATACAACACAAAGTATAACAAAAACATTCATTGAGGGAATATTTAAGGCCGATATTGTAATAGCAGATATTACAACTTTGAATCAAAATGCAATCTATGAATTAGGATTACGTCATGCTATGAAACCCAAATCAACTATTATATTGTGTGATAATCATACTGCTCAAATAAAGTTTTTTGATATCCAAGATTTACCTCAAATTAGATATGATTCTGATAAATTAAATGAGTATTCGGAATTTAAAAGAATACAGGAGTTACTATCAAGTTATATTGATAACGCAAAAAATTCTGATGACCACTTTATCGATAGTCCTGTTTTTCATTCAAATTTGTACCGTGTTATTAGCAATTCTTTAACATCTTCTCAAAGTAATACTACCACATCTAATTCACAACAATCATGGAGTGAATTAACTAAAGTAGCTAATGCTTTAAAAGATTCTCAACAATATGTAGAGGCTGAAATAATATATAAACAAATCTTAGATAGTGGATTTGTTGAAGATGAAATAGTTGCGGGTTATCTTCTATCTTCATATAAAAAAGATGAAACAAATATCGATAACTTAAAAGATTCTCAACAAAAAATAATTCCATATCTTGATATAAAAACAACAACTTTTCATAAAATTTTAGGCATATATGGAGCAATTTATTTACGTATCTTCTATATTACTAAAAATAAAAATGACTTACTGTCTGCAATTCACTTCTATCGTCTAGGTATGAATTATGAAGATAATAATATTTATTGTGCCAGAAATTATTGTGCCAATTTATTAAAAATTGCAGATGTAGAGACAGACATAGAGGTTATAAAAGAGCATTACTATACTGCTAAATATACCGCAAAATATATCTTAGGGTCACTGTCTACTTTAGTTCGTAAATCTAGCGAATATGACGATATTTGGTTGAAATCTAATCAAGAAGAATTGTTATTTATTTCAGGTTTAATTTCCGACTTAAAAATTGATATTACTGGACTGACTGATAGACAGTCTAAAACAATTCGAGAAGGTAGAGAGATATTAAAAAAAGATTTATCAAAAATACGCTTACTGATAAATGACTAGATTTTAATAAGTATGTTCCCCATCTTTTACAAATTTATATTTTTGTTCAACCATAGTTTTCCACTCTTGGAGGCTCTTTTGAAATTCATCTGAATGTAAATAGTGAAGGATTTCGTCTTTTGTGTTCAATTCGAATTCTGGGGCTGTAATTGAATATTCGCCTTGCTTTAAAATCCCTTCCTTTGTTATATTTTCTTGTGGAATTGTTAACATGGGAAGTCCAAAAGTGAGAGCTAAAATCCCTTCAATGTGACAATAAACACTAGTTATCCACTTGTTTTTTAAGTGGATTTCTTTTGATGCAAAAAAGTCAGGATTTATTTCTGCATCCTTTTTTCTAACTCCTTCATTAATAAATGTTTGACCAAATGCTAAAACAATAATACCATAGCTTCTTTGTATTATTTCCCGTAAAGAAGTCATCACTTCATATGGGGAGTATTCAGCCGCTTGTAATGTAACGCATTCAAAACCACTTTGCTTTAACAATTTTGTAAATTCCTTGATAAAAAAGCTTTGATGTTGAGTAAAAGGGTTTGGTCTACTCAGAAATACCTGTATTTTGTTTTCACTCATAGAAAATTCTCCTACCGATAACAATTTATTATCACTATACAAAGCACCTAAATAGGTTTATAATAGCATGATTATTGATAAAGGAGATTTTTATGGATTATAAACTTATTTCTACTTACTTAGATTATTGCAAAACTCATAAGCGTTTGAGTTCGCACACGATTCGCGCTTATAAGAATGATCTTATGCAATTTTATAACTCAGACTATGATAATGTCGAATCCTATATAGAACAGTTGACACAATCTAACATAAAAACGAATACATTAAGAAGAAAAATTGCTTGTATGAAGGTGTTTTATAACTATCTAAAATACCAGAACATAATTGAAGAGAATCCCTTCAATCAATTGCGCTTTCAATTTAGAACTGAAAAAGTATTGCCTAAAACGATTCCGTATGACATCCTGAAAAGCATTTTTATATATTTAGAACGGAAAGTAATTGTATCTAAAACTGACTATCAAAAACAACACGCTGAAAGAAATCTACTAATTATTTCACTTTTACTTTCAACAGGCATCAGAATTTCTGAACTTTGCCACATTCATCTCAAAGACATTAATCTTTCCAATAAGACACTCCATATTATAGGAAAGGGTAAGAAAGAACGTATCCTATTTTTAGGAGATCAAAAAACATTCAATTTATTAGAAACATATATAAATAAAACAAGAAATGAATCCAATGATTTCTTGTTCCCAGGGAAACATTCACTTAAACCATTGTCAGAGCAAAGTGTACGTTTAGTAATAAAGAGAATCGTTGAACAAAATAACTTTTCTAGAACTATTACACCGCATATGTTTAGACATAGCTTTGCGACAATGCTTCTAGATAGTGATGTAGATATTCGATATATTCAACAAATTCTTGGACACAGTTCTATATCAATCACACAAATCTATACTCACGTATCTCATTCTAAACAAAAAGAAATACTTAGTTCTTTCAATCCTATGTCAGTGATTCATTCTGAAATCGAGTAAGAGACATTTTTTACTTCATCTTAAATTAATGTTTGTAGTTCGACTTTAGTTAATAAATCTTATACTCAACAAAAGCAACAAACATACAAAACCTCACTTTGAATCAGTATTTATACTATATTCCGTATTAAAACTCCATAATTGTTTTCTAAAATACTGTCTTCAAATATTCTTAAATATAATAAAAAGAGATGGGCAAAATCTTAATTCCTGAAGAAAATGGAGTAAATCTTCCCATAAGAAAACGCATAATTTCAAGTTTTTCAATACCTGAGACTATGCGTTTTTCTGATTTTAAAGACCTTTTTTATCCTAAATAGACTTTATTTTAAAATTCTAACTCTAACAACCATTTCGATTAGTTAAATCTTTCAATCTTTCTTCTCCTAATTTAAGCATTTCTTTCTCTACCTGACTCCACTCCCCAAACAGTAACTCTTGAAGAATATCTGCTGCTGGAGCTGTATTTTCTTTTGAATCATATACACAACTTCTATCTCGTTGATAAATTTGAATTCTTTTAAAGATAGATAGTTCTTCCAATTGTCGTGTATTATCAACTAGATGATTTACGATAAAATCATGATGTTCTTTTAGAGTTGCGCGTGCTTGATTTGGATTGATAGCGTACAGTTCTTCGTATCGGATAAGAGTGCTCAGATAGGACAGCTTAGGCTTTGTCGCAATCAAGGCTAATTGTACTTTATATCCCTTATTTTTCAAGAGTTGTGCTGTTTTCTTTGGAACATCAACTGTTCGTAAAGTTCCCTCTATCAAAAGATTGTATCCCAAATGACTCAATTCGGTTACTAAAGACTCTACCAATTTTCCTGCAAAATCTTTGGTGTATTCAACACTGTCTTTGCCATATTCTTGCTGCAGTTCTAAATAGTGTGGATGCTGAGAACGAAAACTATCACCATCTATGATAACAATATTTCCTTGAAATTCTTTCTGTTTAATACGATGAATTGTAGTCTTACCGGCACCACTTTGCCCTCCAAGCAAAATCGCTATAGGTTGCTTACTGGACTTTTTTCCTCTTGTCAGTGAACGAAGATTCCGTGCTAAAGCATGTTTGAATTCGCTATCAGTATAATCTTGGATTTCCATTAAGCTACCATCCGTTTTTCAGATATCTCTAACATACGTTCAATTCCATCCAAATAGCCGCTATATCTCTCTATTTCATCAAAAGTTTCTACTAAATAGATATTCGTATGAATCAAATTAGATAGATCATCACTCATTAAAATCCAAGGATTAGATTCATCATTGATGCTAATCCCCTGACTATCTTGATAACGATAGAGTCGAGATAATAGATTAGCACCTCTTTCTTTCACAATTTCAATTTTTAAAGTCAATTCATAATCTTCAACAGGATTGAGCATTTTATCTTCTCCTACAATATCGACATAAGATACATTAAACTTCTGACAGATTATATCTATTAGTTCCGTAGAGACTGAACTCGTTCCATTTTCATACCGACTTAAGCTGTTCCGAGAAATTCCTATAATTCGGGCAAATTCGGGTTGTGTTAAGTCATGTGTTTTGCGTAAGGATTTTATGTTTTTTCCAATCATGGGAAACTCCTTTATGTTTATAATTCCATTATAGCATAAAAAAGCAAAACGCACCAATTTTGGTGTGTTGTTTCTTGTTTTTCTAGCCTAAGCTTTACTTCTAAAAAAGCCACCTTAAAGAATAATTCCTTTTTCGGTGGCTTTTCAAAATACTATATAAAATACTCTCGTTTAATTTTTGTAAGCAGATTGTTAGCAACCGAAGTTACACCAATATGCATCAGTTCAAGATCAGAATAATCTAGATTACGAGCATAGCCTTCTGCAACAGTCTGAGCAATACGCTCATCCAATTTATAATTAGAGGCTTTTAATAGTGCTTGAAATAATTCTGAACTATATAGTTTAATATTATTTTCCAATGATACTACTGCCATTTTTGTAACTCCTCTCCTGTTTTTGATTGATAAATCTTCTCTATTTTCATTATATCACAAAAAGATTGGTTGTGAATGGATAATTGTTTAAAAGAATAGGGTTTTCTAAACTCAGCAAGCATTTCTTCTTTTGTAATTTCATTCTGACGAAAACGAGCTAAAGCTTGGGTTGGATTGGTTTATCATCAGTCTGAACACCATAGATAAAATCAAAATGGTGTTGTAATTCATCTGGATTTTCCCGATTTTGAAAGACAAATTCCGCAAAATCTAAATCTGACTCTGATTTTTTATGTTTTGCAAAATAGTGACAACGATAGTCAGGGTTTTTAAAAATTTCTACAAAATTTGAAATACGAAGTTCTAATATAATTAGAATCTATACATAGCTTACTTCTGGTCATTTTAAAACGAGCCCTGTTCTCCAAAATAATTTTATTAAAAAGAAAAACCCTGCCAAATTAATTTTTGGTAGGGTTTTTGGTAGGAAACTAAATTAATTTATCAGTTTCTAAAATGTGTTCACGATTCTAAAAGGCTGATACTATAGTATTCCGAATTCTAATTGGTATATGCCACTTATTTAAGAGTAACTGAAGCTCCAGCTTCTTCCAATTTAGCTTTGATTTCTTCAGCTTCTGCAGTTGCAACGCCTTCTTTAACAAGTGCTGGTGCACCGTCAACAAGTTCTTTAGCTTCTTTAAGACCAAGACCTGTGATTTCACGTACAACTTTGATAACGCCAACTTTTTTGTCGCCTGCAGATGTCAATTCAACGTCGAATGAATCTTTAGCAGCACCAGCGTCAGCAGCACCAGCTGCAGCAACAGCTACAGGAGCAGCTGCAGTTACACCAAATTCTTCTTCGATAGCTTTTACAAGGTCGTTCAATTCAAGGATTGAAGCTTCTTTAATTTCAGCAATAATGTTTTCAATGTTCAATGCCATTGTTATTTCCTCCAAATATGTTTTAAATTTATAATAGATTTTCGTAGCTAGGCTACGCTGCGTAGCTTAAGATTAAGCTGCGTCTTCTTTGTTGTCTGCAACCGCTTTGACTGCAAGAGCAACGTTGCGCACTGGCGCTTGAAGTACAGAAAGGAGCATAGAAAGAAGTCCTTCGCGGTTTGGAAGAGTTGCAAGAGCAAGAATCTCTTCTTTAGATGCGACAGCGCCTTCGATTGCACCACCTTTGATTTCAAGTGCTTCAGCGTTTTTAGAAAAGTCGTTCAAGATTTTCGCTGGTGCGATAACATCTTCGTTAGAAAATGCTACTGCAGATGGTCCAACAAATACTGATGCAAGTTCTTCAAGACCAGCTTTTTCAGCTGCACGACGCAAGATTGAGTTTTTAATAACTTTATACTCAACTTCGCTTCCACGAAGCTCACGACGAAGAACTGTATCTTGCTCAACTGTCAAACCACGAGCGTCTACAACGACGATAGATGCAGCAGCTTTCATTTTTTCAGCTACTACGTCAACTAGTTCCGCTTTTTTAGCAATAATTGCTTCACTCATTAGTGTGTTCACCTCCGTTATTATTTTGCTTGGGGAATTTTTCCAAAAGAAAAACGCGCCCAAACCTAGACACGAAAGTACAATACGCTTCTTTTTACATGATACGTTTTGTCCTCGGTAGGATACTTATGAGTCGAGCTCCCCTACTGTCTTAGGCAGTTTTTTCAAACCGTATATAAGTATAGCATAGTCAAAAAAAGAATGCAAGATTTTTGCAAACTTTTTTTAAAATTTTTCGTGATTGTTCTTTTACAGTTCTACTGTCAGGACTCGGCCTTGCTTCACAACCTGTTCTCCGGCGATATAAACATCATCTACATCACTGGATTTAACAGCATAAACCAGGTGAGAGAGCATATTTTCTTGGGGTTGGAGATGAATTTTGTCTTGTGGTTGAATAACGAGAAAATCTGCCTGTTTGCCAACTTCCAGACTTCCTATCTGATTTTCCATTCCTAGAACCTTAGCCCCTTCTATCGTTAGAGCTTTGAGGGCTGTTTCGATTGGAAACTGGCTGGCATCTCCACTCTTCATTTTCTGCAAGAGAGCTGCTGTTCGTCCTTCCTCAAACATATCAAGGTTGTTGTTGGAAGCTACCGAGTCAGTGGCAATTCCGACTGCTACTCCCGCTTTTTGGAGCTGGATAATTGGAGCAATTCCTGATGCCAGTTTGAGGTTACTAATAGGATTATGGGCAATAGACACTTGAGAGGATGCCAAGCGTTCAATTTCTCTCTCGTTTAATTCGACCCCGTGAGCAAAGACAGACGGATAATCTAAGTAACCCAATTCTTCTAGAAAGGCAAGGGGGCGTTTGCCGTAGCGTTTCAGGATAATGCCTGACTCCTCCTTGGTCTCCGCAACATGAATATGGATAGGAATATTCAACTCTTTTGCCATATCTAAACTCGCTTCCAGCAAGTCTCTACTACAGCTGTAGGGAGAATGTGGTGCCACCATCACCTTGAAATTTGGATTTTCATATCCTATGATTGTCTCGATGATAGCTCGTGTTCTGCTTATAGTCTCAGCAGTTGTTTCTGTCTCTGAAGAAAAGAGGGTCGGTGAGAAATAACAACGCATCTTGGAAGCCTTGACTGCCTGATAAATCTGCTCAATCTCCACTCCATTGGGATTATACATATCATTGAAGGTTGTTGTCCCTGACTGAAGCATTTCTGTCAGAGCTTCTTTGACCGCTTTGATAGTCATATCTGGTGTAAACTCAGCTTCTGCTGGCCAGATATAGTCATTGAGCCATTCATGGAGATTACTGTCATCCCGAATTCCTCGCAAGCCTGTCATAGCAGCATGGGTATGGCAATTGACCAATCCAGGCATAATCCAGGCTCCCTGATAGTCTATAATCTGCTCAGCTTGCTCTAAAATCTCTGTCTTCTCTTGACCAACATAGACAATTTGAGAATCCTTAACTGCTAAGATTCCATTCAAATAAACATGGAAATCTTGGTCACAAGTCACGATATTTACATGCTGATAGACTTTCATTCTATGCTCCTTTTCTATAAGACAATTTACAGTGAATAATTTTTCTAGCTATTGTAACAAAAAAGTCACCCGAAGGCAACTTTTTTCGTCTATAAAATTTCAAAAGAGAAAGGCTTATTCTGAGCTAAAAGCGGCAGCTTGCTGCATTTGGTAATACTTGCCCTTTCGAGCTATGAGTTCCTGATGGTTCCCATACTCAACAATGTCGCCATCCACCAAGACAAGAATCAAATCCGCATCCTGAATGGTAGACAGACGGTGAGCAATGATAAAGCTAGTACGCCCCTTCATGAGCTTAGCAAAGGCATCCTGAACCAATACTTCTGTCCGTGTATCGATAGAAGAAGTCGCCTCGTCTAAGATGAGAATCTTGGGAATAGCTAGAAAGACTCGGGCGATAGTCAAGAGCTGGGCCTGACCAACAGAGAGAGATTCTCCTGCATTTTCCAACTTGGTATCGTATCCCAGTGTCAACTGTTGGATGAAAAAGTCTGCATTGGCTGCTTTGGCAGCAGCAATCACTTGCTCCCGACTGGCTTCAGGGTTACCAAAGGCAATATTGTCATGAATGGTTCCTTGCTTGAGCCAGGTTTCTTGGAGCACCATTCCAAACTGCTGGCGTAAAGAGGCACGACTATAGTCATAAATGGATCGTCCGTCTAGCAAGATATCTCCCGAGTTAATGGGATAAAAGCGCATGAGAAGATTGATAAGGGTTGATTTTCCGGCACCTGTAGGACCAACGATTGCCACCTTGCTACCAGCTGGAATATCAATTGATAAATCCTTAATCAAAATCTTTTCAGGATTGTAGCCAAAAGAAACCTGTTTAAAAGAAATTGCTCCTTTAACTTGGTCACTGGTCAAGACTTCCTTACCTGTTTCAGCCACCTCAGGACTTTCTAAGACAGCATAAACACGCTCTGCACATGCCAAGGCACTTTGCAACTCAGCTAGCACTGAAGAAATATCGTTAAAGGGCTTGGTGTATTGCTGAACATAGTTCAAAAAGGTTACTAAACGCCCGATGGTCAAGGTGGACCCCATCATGATACGATAAGCTCCCACTCCAGCTAAAAGCGCATAAATGAGCGCATTGACAAAGCGAGTCGAAGGATTAACCGTTGAGGAATAAAAGATAGCTGACTGCGAATAGCCTGAGTAGTTATCATTAGCCTCACGCAGTCTTTGGGTAAACTCTGTTTGAGCATTGAAGGACTGGATGATAGTCTGCTGACTCAACGATTCTTCAATCAACTGAGTCTGAATCCCCCTTGTCTCTGTTTGCTTTTGAAAGAGATGATAGGAGCGTTTGGCAATAAAGCGTGAAATCACCATAGATAGTGGCGTTAACAACAAGACCAAAAGAGTCATGAGGAGATGAATTTGCAGCATGGCTAGAATACTAACCAAAATCATCAAGATGCCAATGAAAAATTGGTTAAAAATCATGGTCAAGCCAGCTGCCAACTGTTCGATGTCTGTGGTTACACGACTGACCATCTCTCCACTGCCTTGACTATCTACAAAAGCAATCGGTAAACGATGGAGCTTATGGATGATTCGCTCTCGCAAGTCTCTGGTATAAGAGAAGATTAGACGATTATAGAGGAGAGGATTGATCCACTGCACAAGGGTATTTCCTATGACTACCAAGATCATCTGGAGAAAAATCTGCCAAAAAACTGGTGATGAACCAGCCACTAGGACTTGGTCGATAACCTGCCCAATCAAGATAGGTAGGTAAATCGATAAGGCAACTTGGGCAATGGTTCCTAGAAAGGCTAGGAAAAGGAGGAAGGGATTGCTTGCTAAATCTTTTGCCAAACGTTTGAGCGTCTGGTTTGCAGTTTGTCGTCTCATACTAGTCCTCCTTACCATGTTGGGATACATTGATTTCGCGATAAACTTGACTGGATTTCATCAAGTCCTCGTGCTTGCCGATAGCTAGGAGTTCTCCTTTTTCTAAGAGGAGAATCTGGTCAGCCATCTGTAAAGTCGATGTTCTTTGAGAAATCAAAATTAAGCTCGTATTTGGCAGATTTTTTCGGATAGCTTTCAAGAGCTTGGACTCGGTAATGGTGTCGAGGGCCGAAGTCGCATCGTCTAGGATGAGAAAAGGAGCCTGGCGCAAGACTGCTCGTGCGATAGACAGCCTTTGTTTTTGTCCACCTGAAAAATTTCGTCCTCCTGCCTCAACTAGGGCATCCAAGAGTCCTTCCTTTTCACTGACAAAATCCTTTGCTTGCGCAATCTCCAAGGCTTGCCAGAGTTCTTGATCAGTTACTTCTTGATCTAAACCTAGAGTCAAGTTGGAACGAATGCTTCCCTTAAAGAGTTCGACCTTTTGGGGCACATAGGCAATCCAAGACCGCCATTCCTCCAAATTACGAGGACTAGATCCATCTCGATAGAGGTCAATGCTCCCCTTGTCTGCTGGATAAAGTCCAAGTATGAGTTGTACTAAGCTTGATTTACCAGAACCTGTTCCTCCAATGATACCAAGGATTTGCCCTTGCTGCATATCAAAGGAAATATCTCTCAGAGAAGGCTGGGCCGCATCAGGATAGGTAAAGGTCAGTTCTTGAACTTGTAAAACCTGATTGCTAGTAACTTGCTTTTGTTCTAATTCTGAATGGATATCTTCTGGAGCCTCAGCAAAGACTTCCTCAATTCGCTTAGCAGAGATATAGGACTGGTTTAGGGAATTTATCAGCATAGCTAGCTTGACCAATTCCACCAAAATCTGTAGGAGATAGTTGGTTAGGGCAATGAGAGCACCTTGACTTAGCAATCCTCCTTGAATAGAAACATATCCCTGCCAGATAATAATAAGGAGGGTTCCATTAACAATCAGATAGGTCAGGGGTGTTAATAAACTGGACCAGAAACCTGTCTTTTCTTGTAATCTAGCATAGACTTGGTTAAGAGTTTGAAAAATCTGTAACTCTCGTTTTTCTTGTCCAAAAGCACGAATAACCCGCATTCCTTGTAATTGCTGACGTGTTTCCTGAACTAGTTGGTCCGTTTTCTTTCTCAGACTACTGTAGAGAGGATTGACCAGCTGAGAAAGGCCTACAATGACAATGGTCAAAATGACAACCATGACCAAGAACCAGAAAGTCAGCTCAGCCGAGATGCGATAGGCCATAAAAATGGCTCCAAAAACGATAATGGGCGCTCGCAAAAAGAGACGCAGGAATTGATTGATACCAGTCTGAATCTGGTAGGTATCCGAAGTCAAGCGAGTGACCAAGCTAGAAGTGGTCAGACGGTCCCTGCTATCCTTGGGCAAGGAAAGAATATGACGATAAAGGTCGTTTGTCAATTCCTTGGCAAAACCTACTGCTGCCTTTGCTGAGTAAAATTGAGCTATCAAGGCCACTAAAACGCCAATCACTGCAAAGATAAGGAGTAGACCAATCTGCATCCATAGATGTCCTTGATTTCTCTGAGGCAAGGACTGGTCAACAATCCCAGCAATCACCATGGGAACCAAGAGCTCAAAAACAGCTTCTAACAGCTTGAACAAGGGGGCTAAAATGGATTCCTTGATGTAGGGTTTGAAGTAAGATAATAGGTGTTTCATAAATCCCTTCTATTCGTATTCTAGAAATAAAGAAAGTGGGAAGCGCCCACCATCTCTGTATTATTTGTTTAAGTAAGGCAATAAATAGCCATATCCTGCCTCTTCCATCTCATCCTTAGCCACAAAGCGCAGAGAGGCAGAGTTGATACAGTAACGGAGGCCACCTAACTCCCGAGGGCCATCTGTGAAAACATGCCCCAAGTGAGCATTACCTGACCGAGAACGAACTTCAATTCGCTCCATTCCATGGCTCATATCCTTGTAATAATGAATCAATTCCTTGGAAATCGGACGGCTAAAACTTGGCCAACCACATCCTGAAGCAAACTTATCCTTAGCAAAAAAGAGTGGCTCACCTGTCGTGATATCTACATAAATTCCCTCTTCAAAGGTTTGGTCATAGGCATTGGTAAATGGAGCCTCTGTAGCAGCTTCTTGGGTAACACGATAGGATTCTTCTGATAAACTTTCCTTTAACACCTCTTGACTAGGCTTTTCATAGTTAGAGGCATCAATCAAAGGTTTCTCAGCATCGCTCACATCGATATGACAATAACCAGAAGGATTTTTCTTAAGATAGTCTTGATGGTAGTCTTCAGCCAGAATGTAATGACGTAGTTTCTCCACCTCTACTGCAATCTTTCGCCCCAGCATACGTTCCTGCTCCTGCACTACAGTGTAGATAGTTGGCAAGTCTGCATCATCTTGGTAATAAATCCCAGTTCGATATTGGCGACCACGGTCATTCCCTTGTTGATTGATGGATAAGGGATCGATAACTCGGAAATAATAGAGCAAAATTTCTCTTAGTGACACTACCTTCTCATCGTAAATCACTTGAACCGTTTCTGCATGGTCTGTTTCCTTGAGCAACTGGTAATTAGTTGTTTCTACTTGCCCATTAGCGTAGCCAACACTGGTTGCTAGCACTCCAGAAATGCGTGAAAAATACTCCTCTAGGCCCCAAAAACAACCACCTGCTAGATAAATTTCTGCCATCTTTATTTCTCCTTTATCAAGTTTTTTAACTAATACTCTTCGAAAATCTCTTCAAACCACGTCAGCTTACATCTGCAACCTCAAAGCAGTGCTTTGAGCAACCTGCGGCTAGCTTCCTAGTTTGCTCTTTGATTTTCATTGAGTATAAACTTCTTTTCAAAAAAAGGATAGGAAGCCCTCTGGTCAAGAGTTTCCCCATCCTATCTTCTATTCTTTATTTTGCTTCAACACGGACACCTTGGGTATCAACTTTCAAATCATGAAGTTTTCCTTTGAAAGGTTGCTTTTCCAATTCTGCCTTAATCGTTGGCATCTTGTCATGAGAAGCCAAGACCATAACTGTCGGCCCAGCACCAGAGAGGTAGGTTGCATAGGCACCATTTTCTTTGGCCACTTGCTTAATCGTCGCAAATTCTCTCACCAAGTCCTGACGATAGCGCTCGTGGAAGAGGTCTCCCTCAATTGCTTGCCCAGCGGTCACCATGTCTCCTGCCAACAAGGCCGCAACCGCCACATTGGCGATAGAACTAGCTGCAACAGCTTCTTTGTAAGACAATTTCTTAGGTAAGACACCACGGCTGTCTCGAGTTCGCAATTCATAGTTAGGAATGTAGGCTAGGAAATCACACTCTGGGAAATCTGCTACGATAGCAGAGACTTGTCCTTCAACGGAGCTTGCAATAACGAGATTACCATAAATGGCTGGAGCCACATTGTCAGGATGTCCTTCAATCTTGGTCGCTAACTGCAATTTCTCATGGTCTGACAAGTTGAGCTGGCCCAGTTGGTTGGCTAGTTCAATTCCAGCAACAATAACCGAGCTAGAAGAACCCAAACCACGCGCCAAGGGAACATCACTGGTCATTTTCAAACGTCTTGGTTGCAAGTCCGGTACAATTTGCAAGGCAATTTTGAGCAAGAGATTACGCTCGTCATGAGGAATCCATTTGCCAATCTGGTGTTCAATCAACCACTCATCTCGTTCTTCACAGACCTCGATTTGAAGATACTTGGTTACAGCTACACCGACCGAGTCAAATCCTGGCCCGATATTGGCACTGGTTGCAGGTACAATAATCTTCATTTTATTCTCCTAGCACCTTGAAGGTATTCAAGAGGTCGAATTCTGAAACCTTCTTCAATTCAGCTGAGACATTTTCAAGCTGAGCTTTATTAATCTTGTGTGTGATAATCACAACACGTGCCTTGTCACCCTCTTTGCCATCTTGGAGGATTTGCTTGAAGGAAATATCTTGAGCGTTGAAGATTTCAGCAAGTTTCAAGACCTGACCTTTTGAGTCTGGAGCCAAGATTGAGAAGTAGTAATTTGCTTTGACATCCTCTGGATTAGCCAAGACCAAGTCACGGCTATATTCGTTGAAGTCTTTGCCAATGGTACCATCATTCAAGCGACGAACGATACGGACAATATCCGCCACCACACTTGTTGCAGTTGGTTTTTGACCAGCACCTGGTCCATAGTACATAGACTCACCAATACCGATAGATTCTACAAAGACGGCGTTCATCACACCATTCACACTGGCAAGTGGGTGCGCTTTGGGAAGGAAGGTTGGAGTCACTTCTGCAGCAATACCAGAAGGAGTTTCCTCGATTGAACCAACCAATTTCACTACATAACCAAGCTCTTGAGCCACAGCTACGTCTTCTGGTGTGATGTTGCGGATTCCCTTGTGGGCTACATCGTCAAAGGCAACCTTCATGCCAAAGGCAAATTGGCTCAAAATGACCATCTTGTAGGCTGCATCGATCCCATCCACGTCATTTGTCGGGTCGCTTTCTGCAAATCCTAGACGTTGCGCTTCCGCAAGAGCATCATCGTAAGACCAGCCTTCTTCCACCATCTTGGTCATCATGAAGTTAGAAGTTCCGTTGACTACTCCAAGCACGCGCGTGATTTTGTCAGAAGCTAATGAATTTGCCAAAGTACGAAGAATTGGAATACCACCAGCTACTGCTGCTTCGTAATAAAGTGCTACCTTATTAGCTTTAGCGATTTCTAACAATTCTGCACCATGGACAGCCAAAAGGTCCTTATTGGCAGTGACAACGTGTTTCCCAGCTTCCAAGGCACGAGTGATAAAGGTCTTAGCAGGTTCGATACGCCCCATCAATTCCACTACAATCGTAATATCTTGGTCTGATAAAATATCATCCACATTGGTTACAAAGTTAAAGTCATTCCCTGCTGCAAGCAAGCGGTTCTTTTCATCTTCATCCTTGACCAATACCTTAGCAACTTCAATATCTGAATGTGCTGATTGATTGATTTTTTCCCCATTTTCCTTTAGGAGGAAAGGCACACCACTTGCAACGGTACCAAATCCTAGTAAAGCAATTTTAACTGTCATGTTTATCTCCTCGAAATTTTCTAATATAGCCATTATAACAGAATTTTGTGAAAATTCCTATTATAGTAAATCACTATTTCAGTCTAAAAAAGAAAAAACGAATCAGACGATTCGCTCTTCTTAAAATCTAGAAATAGCTTTCCAGAAATGATTATCCAATCTTTTGCAAATTGAGCACTGCATCGTGATTCATCAAGACTTGACCATACTCTTGCAAGACTGAGCGACTGATGTCACTATCGTCTGCAAACTCGCGCATACGTGCCAAAAGCCAAGCTGGATATGGACTTGGATGATTTTCAATATCCACTAAAATGGTCAAATAATAGCGCTCATTCATCTTGTAGAGTTCAGAGGTTTCCATCTCAAAAGTCACTGTCTTGGCAAAAGCAACTAAATCAGCTAATTTTGCGAAAGAAAGGATGTAATAGATGTACGGCTCTTTCTTGCTTTCAACTTCTTGTTCAGCCTGCTCCTGCTCTTCTTCCTTGGCTTCAACTTGCTCTAGAGATCGAATCGCTTCGATATCATCCTTGGTTTTATCTGCGATGCTTTTTTCCAAGGTTTTGATAAATTCATCTGGCGACATTTGGGCCAATTCTTCCATATCTGGTAAATCCGATAAATCTTCAAAATCTAGATTTTGGTCAATCTTTGATTTAGTTACAAAGACATCGACCTTATCCGGTTTTGGAGTCACACGGAAGCTCAACATGCCTGTATCCAAAAAACTCTCAGGCATCTCTAATTCATCCAAGATAGCATAAAAGAACTCTTCTGTTTTTTCTTGAGGAACGAGAAAGTCAGCAATCTCCATGCCTCGATCCATCAAATCCTCTAAAGACATCGTGATTTTCAAAGTTGTATCACTAATTTGTTTCATTTTCATTGCTAGTAACCTCATACTTTCAGTTCTATCTATTATACTAGATTTTTACGATTTTATCAAAAGAATGGAGCGAGAATGTGATATAATACTAGAGACCATTTTACAATACAAGAAAGAAAGTACAATGAAAAATATAAAAGTTAATGCACTGGCTAGCTTACTAGTCAATGTTCTCAATATCGTTTTTCCGCTGATAACCAATCCTTATCTGACTCGGATTCTCAGCAAATCCAATTACGGTTATTTCAATACCGCAAATACCTGGGCTAGCTTTGTCATTCCTTTAGCCGCATTTGGAATCTATAACTAAGGATGATAAAAATAAAATCAACTATGTTTTCTCTAAGTTATTCTATATCTCCATTATTACATCTGTTCTAACAACAAGTATCTATTTCCTATTTATTTACCTGGATAATAGTATTGAAAATTTGAAAGAACTCTACTATATACTTGGTGTCCAGGCTCTCTTCCAATTCCTTTATATCGAATGGATGAATGAGGCTTATGAAAATTATTCTTTTATCTTATACAAAACATTAGTTATTCGTATTGCCATGTTGATCGCTATCTTCACCTTTGTAAAAACTCCAAATGATATCGTACCTTATGCAATCATCATGAGTGCAACAACAATTCTCAACTATCTACTCAGTTTTCTCTGGATTAAGCGAGAAGTTTCCTTTGTTAAAATTGGTCTTGTGGAATTAATCAAAGCATCTAAACCACTCTTAACCATGTTGCTTCTAGCTAATGCCAATATGCTCTACACCTTACTTGATAGAATGTTTATCACCAAAGGGCCTGATGAAAACTATATTTCTTATTATACCATTGCTTCCAGCATCGTCATGTTGATTGCCAGTGTTCTGAGTGGAGCTATCAACGTCAGTATTCCACGTCTCGGCTACTATCTCGGTAAGAAAGACTACGAATCTTATAAAAATCTTCTGAATCAAGGAGCTGCCCTCTTTTATTTCCTTATCATTCCAACTAGTATTGGGATTATGGTATTAGGAAACTACGCTGCAGTCATCTACTCTTCTGAAAAATACTTTGAAGCAGGTATTGTGACTAGTGTCTTCGCCTTTCGTACTATCATTTGGGCCATTGAGTTAATCCTTGGTAAACAAATTATCTTCATCAACGACCACGAAAATCGTTTAACAGCCTTTTACTTTATTGGTGGTGGTGCTAATATCCTACTCAACAGTCTCTTGTATTTCAATAATATTTTTGCACCAGAGTACTACATTGCTACTACTATTATTGCAGAAACTGTAGTTGTTCTACTAGAAATTTACTTTATCAAGAAACATCATCTGCTTGACTTAAAAGAAATCTTTACTACTTTAACACGCTATACTATTGTATCGCTCGGATTCATTCCGATCTATTTTGCGTTTAAATTCCTTTTCCAAATCAACTCTTATATAGTCAACCTCAATATGATACTCATGGTTCTCTCGACTGTTGCAACCTGTGGAATCTACTATCTCTTGATACTTTTTATCACAAAAGATAAAACATTCCATTATGCACCCAATCTTGTACTTACTAATATAAAAAGGTCTCTATAATATTCGTAGTGGGTAAATCCCCTATAGATATTATGGAGCCTATTTTGTTATAGAAAAAAAGTCCCATATGACCTATAATGAAAAGCGACAAAACAACTCATTAGAAAGATTCATATGGAACAATTATATTTTATCACAAAACTACTCGATATCAAAGACTCAAATATCAAAATTGTAGATATCATCAATATGGATACACATAAGGAAATCATCGCTAAACTGAATTACAATGCCCCATCTTGCCCTGAGTGCGGAAGCTAAAAGATTGCTCAAAAGTTGATTGAAAAGACTTCTATGACCGATATTTCACGCCAGCTTTCCATTTCAACTTCAACTGTCATTCGAAAGCTCAGTGACTTCCATTTTAAACATGATTTTTCTCAACTTCCCGAGATTATGTCTTGGGATGAGTATGCCTTCACTAAGGGAAAAATGAGCTTTATTGCACAAGATTCTGATAACCTCAATATCATCACTGTCCTTGAATGCAGAACACAGGCTATCATCCGAAATCACTTTCTGCGCTACGATAGAGCTGTTCGTTGTCAGGTGAAAATCATTACTATGGATATGTTTAGTCCCTACTATAACTTGGCTAAACAGCTGCTTCGCTTTAGAATTTCTAGACTCAGGCTAAAACAGTCCACTGGACTGTTTTACTCCAACATCTCAGCCGTGCTATGAGTCGTTTGCGTGTTCAAATCATGAATCAGTTCGATAGAAAATCCCATAAATACAAGGCCATCAAGCGCTACTGGAAGCTCATCCAACAGGATCGTCGTAAACTAAGCCATAAACAATTTTATCACCCTACTTTTCGTATGCACTTGACGAATAAAGAAATTCTAGATAAGCTTTTGAGCCATTCAGAATACTTGAGACACCACTCCAATGTCTATCAGCTCTTACTCTTTCACTTTCAGAACAAGGGGCCAGACAAATTTTTCGGACTTATCGAGGACAATCTAAAGCAGCTTCACCCTATTTTTCAGACTGTCTTTAAAACCTTTCTTAAGGACAAAGAGAAAATAGTCAACGCTCTTCAACTACCTTATTCTAACGCCAAATTAGAAGCAACCAATAATCTCATCAAACTTATCAAGCGAAATGTCTTTGGTTTTCGGAACTTTGAAAACTTCAAAAAACGGATTTTTATCTCTATGAACATCAAAAATGAAAGGACGAAATGTGTCCTTTCTAGATCTTAGCTTTTCTTCTACCCACTACAGTTGTAAAACTAAAAGGACTTAGTCCTGTGCAATACAGAACTAAATCCTTTCAATAATTATTTTTCCAACTTTTTGGGGTAGTACACAACGTTCTCTCTTAAACTTAAATCGTAACAGAATCTTTATCCTTGAGCATATAGCGTTTTAAACGAGTTAAGCTAGCTAACCAGTACAATAGACCTCCAAAAATTGCAGTGAAGCCACTACCAGTTGTGAGCAGGAACATAGGACTCTGGATGTGCTTTGTTATAGGGTTGTAAACAAATAGTACTGCAACTAACAAAGAAATGATTACACAAGATAATCCTACCATATTAAAGCCATTTGTAAACTCATAGGCGTCATGTCCTTCAACGAAATAGGCTGAACGCAAATCGAGTTTTCGTTTTCTCAAGATAAAGTAGTCGACAACGATCATACCAATAATGGGGCCTTGAATATAGGCAGCCAGCGAGATGAAGGAACCGAAGTATTCATCCACTCCTCCCCAGATGGTGAGTAGGCTCACGTAAACCATGGCAATCCAAACCATTAGTTTATAGCTTACTTTGGGCATCCCGCTTTTTACAATCATACAGTTCACATAAGATCCTGTACCTTGGGTTCCAATATTGGCAAAGGCTACTAGTAGTAAACTTAAAAGGGCAAAGGCTGGAGTACTTAGAGTTGATAGCATGGTTGTTGGATCACTTTCATAAACACCTGTTTTGACAAACATGGCTAGAGCCATGACTCCACCTGTCGCAGCAAAGAATGGCGCAACAACCCCATATGACAAAGCTGTAGCCCAATAGCCACTGCGTTCTGATTTTGCCAAACGTGGTAAAACCAATGCCTGTGTAGACCAAGAAAAGGCTACGGCCACATTTCCTTCCCCTGACATCATAAAACGTTCAATCGGTGTCAAATTTTCTTGGATGGCAGGTTGGACATTCATAATATCCCTAATCGGAACCGCAACAAAACAGATTCCAACGATAATTAGCCCAACAAATAACAAGGCAACCACCAGAAAGCGATTAGTACCTTTAATCACCTCTGGGCCCCCAAGAGCAATCAGCGTTCCAAGGAGAACACAGAGGGTACCTAGAATCGGTGCCCATACTCCCTTGTCTAAACCAAGCCCAAAATTATTTGCCAAATGAATCATGGAGCTGGCAAAAAGATTGGCGGTAACGGCGTACCAACCAAAATTTGCCAGACTAATCACGGTTGATAAAACGGCCACCCCTTTTTTACCTAGAACGGCTCTCAACCAAATCCATAAATCAATTCCATATTTAACTGCAAACAAGATTGGGAGACATTCAATAAAGACCCAGATAATGTTAAAACTAAAAATATTAATCAACATTTGATTAAAGGTCAAATATTGAGCTACATAGGCTCCTTGGGTATAACACCAAGTTGCGATGGCAAAACCACTTGTTGATAGGAAGAGATCCCAGAAAGAATACTGACGATCCTTGTTGGTCATAGGAACGATTCCCGTTATCGTCTCCTGTTGAATAAAGTCATTCATCTTGGACATTTTATTGAATATCTCCTGTCATAGCTAAAATAATCAGAACATGATTGACTAGAATCATACCAATTACTAATGTAAAATTAACTTTCAAAAAAGAGGAAGCGAATAGATATAGATTAAGGTTTTCATTTATCCTTAAATTGTAACAGAGTCCCGATCCTTAATCATATAGCGTTTTAAACGAGTTAAGCTAGCTAACCAGTACAATAGACCTCCAAAGATCGCAGTAAAGCCACTACCCGTTGTAATTAAAAAGATTGGGCTTTGAATCTGTGCTGTTACAGGGTTATAAATAAATAGTACTGCAACCAATAAAGAGATAAATACGCAAGACAAGCCAACCAAGTTAAATCCTTTGGTAAACTCATAGGCGTCATGTCCTTCTAGGAAATAGGCTGAGCGCAAATCAAGTTTTCGTTTTCTTAAGATAAAGTAATCGACAACAATCATACCAATAATTGGCCCCTGAATATAGGCGGCTAGGGAGATGAAGGAACCGAAGTACTCTTCTACCCCTCCCCAGATGGTGAGTAGACTCACGTAAACCATCGCAATCCAAATCATTAGTTTATAGCTTACTTTTGGCATCCCGCTTTTGACAATCATACAGTTCACGTACGATCCTGTCCCCTGAGTTCCAATATTGGCAAAGGCTACTAGTAGTAGACTTAAGAGAGCAAAGGCTGGGGTACTTAGAGTTGATAGCATGGTTGTTGGATCACTTTCATAAACACCTGTTTTGACAAACATGGCTAGAGCCATGACTCCACCTGTCGCAACGAAGAATGGAGCCACAACTCCGTATGATAAGGCTGTAGCCCAATAACCACTGCGTTCTGATTTTGCTAAACGCGGTAAAATCAATGCCTGTGTAGACCAAGAGAAGGCAAAGGCTACATTTCCTTCTCCAGAAAGCATGAAGCGTTCTAATGGCGTCAAATCTCCTTGGGTAGCCGGTTGAATGTTCATAATGTCAGTGATAGGAACGGCGACAAAGCAGATTCCAACGATAATGAGACCGACAATCAATAAGGCGATAACCAAGAAGCGATTGGTCCATTTAATCACTTCTGGGCCTCCAAGAGCAATGAGAGTCCCAAGCAGTACACAGAGGGTACCAAGAATAGGCGCCCATATTCCCTTGTCCAAACCAAGACCAAAGTTATTTGCCAAATGGATCATGGAACTGGCAAAAAGATTGGCCGCAACAGCATACCAGCCAAAGTTAGCTAAGCTAATAATAGTTGATAGCAAGGCTACGCCTTTTTTTCCGAGGACAGCTCTCAACCAAATCCATAAATCAATTCCATACTTAACGGCAAACAAAATTGGGAGACATTCAATAAAGACCCAGATAATGTTAAAACTAAAAATATTAATCAACATTTGATTAAAGGTCAAATATTGAGCCACATAGGCTCCTTGGGTATAACACCAAGTTGCGATGGCAAAACCACTTGTCGACAGAAAGAGATCCCAGAAAGAATACTGACGATCCTTGTTGGTCATGGGAACAATACCCGTTATCGTCTCCTGTTGAATAAAGTCATTCATCTTAGACATTTTATTGAATACCTCCTGTCATGGCTAGAATAATCAGAATAAGGTTAATTAGAACTAAGCCAATGACTATAATAAAATCACTTTTTAGAAATGGCTGAGCAAACACATAGTTTGGAGATTCCATTTCTTCTAACCTTCTTTTCGTTTCATTTGCTACTAATTCTTCAATTTCAGATGTCGGTTTCATCTCAATTCTCCTCCAAATACAAATCTAGTGCAATTTGCCCATACTGCTTGGTATAACGATACCAGATATAAAGAAATTCACCTACGGGTTTCCCAACGCTTTCTTGGAACAGGGCCCACAAAAACCAATAATATGAAGTCACTGATACATAGGCAAAATAGTGACGTTTGGTGTTCTTATCTGGCACTTCTTGTAAATAGATTTCAAGTACCTTTTCAGCTTCTTCCACTGTATAATTTGAACACCCAATAAAGGTTCCTAAATCTCCTGCTGGATCTCCCATACCAGAATATTCCCAATCAATCAAGCTCATTTCGCCAGCTTCGTTCAACAAGAAATTTGGACTATAAGAATCTCCGTGGCAGAGAACCTTTTTCGTCTGCTCTTCTTGTAGAAACTTTTCGAGAACTGAGACATTCTTATCCAACTCTTCAAGTCCATCAAATTCAAAACGATTGCTGGCTTTTAATTTTTGTCTAAAATCATCAATTCCCTCAAATTGGTTAAAGAAATGATTTGTTTTTTCTCCAGATTGGTGCAAACGTCTCAAGAGCTCCATTGCTTTTGCTACATCATCCCAATTGTCATAATCCAGTTGCTTGGCATTAGGGATAAATTCTGAAATTTTCCAGCCCTCATCCTTGTTCATGGCAACAAAGGTACGGTCAATCTTTAATTTTGCAGCAATTTCCATGGAAGCCGCTTCACTAGCACGATTGATATAATTCTCCGTTCCTCTACCTGGATGACGGTAAACATATTTCTTCCCTAGGCAGTCAAATGAAAACGAAGTGTTGGTTAAACCGTCTTTTAGGGGTTTAATATTGACAATATCTGAAGCTATACATCCTAATGTCTTACAGATGTTATCAATGATTTCCGAATTAGTATTCACCAAATAGTGTTCATCAAACTGACGCAACTCATCTAGTGAATCAAACTCCTTAACAATGTCTGCTGAATAATGCCGAGCTTCCAAAGAAAGTTCTTTGACGTGACGACTATAATAATCTTCCCAGAGCTGTTCGCGATACGGCTCATGTTTAAATTCAGTTTCCAAAATATCTACGAATTTTTCACTAAATGCACGATCAAAATAAACGTGCCCCACCATAGCCCAAGTATTCGTCCCACCGATTTGAATATCGATAATCGTGTGATTGGAATCTTCCTTAGAGCAGTATTCGTCTGTGTCCCCTTCTGCAAATATAGTCGAATAATAACCTCTATAAATGTATCGTTCAAACGGATTTTCTACAAAATAATTATCCGAAGAGCAGATATAAGTGTTGGAAAGTTGATCTCTGACTAGCATGAGAGAAGAACAGTTATTGTATTTGTAGTAATCATTATTCACAACGATTTTAACGCCAAACTTTTCTTCCAGATAGAACATTTTTTCTTGTAGATAACCTACAATAACGGTTATATCTTCTATTCCTGCTTCTTGCAGTTGTCTGATTTCCCTCTCTATCAAGCGTTCCCCCTTGACTTGAAGCAATCCTTTGGGAATTTCATAAGACAAAGGAGCAAAACGACTACTCATTCCAGCAGCCATTATAATAGCATTTTCTACTCGATAGGGTTCTAAAACGTTCTTGCCTAGTTCATTTAAGTGATGTTCCTCATCAATCCACTTCTCTTCTTTAAGTTTTCCAACCAATGCATTGACTGTTCCTAAAGATAAATCTAGCTGTTCAGCCAATTGTCTCTGCGTAAAGTTTTCGTCTTTGTGAATCAACAAAAAACGTAAAAGTTTAAATTGTTTTTCTGTTAGCATATCCTTAACCTCTTTCGTTCAATATTTTTATCCATTCGATTATACAATGAACATTTGTTTTTGTCAAGTTAGATTCTATATTAAGAAAACAGGGAACTATAATATTTGCAGTGGGTAAATTCCCTATAGATATTATGAAGCCTATTTGTTGTAGAAAAAGTTCCGTAATATCTAGAATGAAAAATGACCAAACCATCATTAGAAAGAATCGTATGGAACAATTAAATTAACAGGGATACCCACAAGGAAATCATCGCTAAACTGGATAATGATGCTCTATCTCGTCCTGATTGCGCTAGCCAAATTAAGAAATATGAGTTTCAAAAATTGTCTAAAATTCCTTACCTTGAAACAATTGGTATCCCCAATAGAACCCCTTCTTAGAAAAGCTGTTTCAAGTGCTATCATTGCTCGAAAATGACCCTCTCCAAAACTTCTCTCATCAATAAAAATTGAGCAAAAGTTGATTGAAAAGACTTCTATGACTGATATTGCACATCAGCTGTCCAGTTCAACTTCAACTGTCATTCGAAAACTCAATGACTTTCACTTTAATCATGATTTTTCTCGTCTTCCTGAGATTATGTCTTGGGACGAGTATGCCTTCACTAAGGGAAATATGAGTTTCATTGCGTAAGGTTTTGACAATCTCAATATCATCACTGTTCTTGAAAGTGGAACACAAGCTATCATAAGTAATCATTTTCTGCGCTACGATAGAGTCGTTTGTTGTCAGGTGAAAATCATTACTATGGATATGTTTAGTCCTTACTATGACTTGGCTAAACTGCTTTTTTCCATGTACTAAAATCGTTCTAGATCGTTTTCATATTGTACAACATCTCAGCCGTGCTATGAGTCGTGTCCGTGTTCAAATTATGAACCAATTCGAGCGAAAATCCCATAAATACAAAGCTATCAAACGTTACTGGAAGCTTATACAACAGGATAGTCGTAAACTGAGCGATAAGCGATTTTATCTCCCTACTTTTCGTATGCATCTAACCAACAAAGAGATTCTAGATAAGCTTTTGAGCTATTCAGAAGACTTGAGACACCACTACAATGTCTATCAGCCACCCAGTCAATACGTGACAGAGTCCAGTTCTATAAAACTGCTCGTTTTACAGACACAAGTGAAGTAGGATTACTTCGATTAGTTAGTCACCCCTTCGCTCCACTTCCATTACAGAAGCTTCCTCACTACTATGGGCTCGGCTGACTTCTCATAATTCGTTGTTACTACGCTTTCAGCGCTCATGAGACCTCACGGGATAAGTCGTACATCTTTCCTCGTTTATACAAGATACGAGGACGTTAAAAGGTTACAGTGAAAATAGGAAATCTGACGCAGAGTCTTTAGACTCTAGGAAGATTTATCTTTTTCACACAAACCTTAGTCCGAATTCAATTACTCTCGTGATTTACGCATATAGATTACGACTACCTTTTTGTACTTTAGAGTTTTAAGCCCCCTTATCCACTATATACGCCTTACTATCACGTTCCTGTTCGTAGAGCTACGATTTCGCTATCCCTTCCTCTGACGATTCTTATTTCTAGCGTCAGACTTAAAACTGTCTATCCCCAGACCGTTTTAATCCGCTACCTCACGATAGTCAGGCTTGGGAATCGCTATTGGGTTCACCAGTAGCGGGTGCCCACGGAGGACTTACACCTCAGATGCACGACATGCCCGTCGTACTTAAAAAAGAAAGGACAAAATGTGTCCTTTCTCGATCTTAGCTTTTCTTAAACCCACTACAGTTTACAAAGAGTTGACATATGTACATAATCTAACTGATAATTTCAACTTCCTTATAACTACACAAGCGATGAAATACTTCGCTTAAACTACTTCGATATTGATTATAGACTACTTTTCGTCTATATAAGATGTGATACTTACAGCGCCACTTTGTGTACGATAAACTATGAGACTTTTGTACCATATTTTTTCACTTTTCGATTTACAGAAACAACTTTATTGTATCGCATTTGAAGTTTTTAGGCTATAACCTTCGACGCGCACCTAACGGAGCGAGAAGGATCAATAGTCACATAATTAAAACAAAGTACCCTTAGCTTTCTAAAAGAATAGTATAACTCCCTGACTTAGATTTTACATTAATAAAGTGGATGCGGATAATTTGGCAGCCATATTTAAAGGACATACAAGAAAACTAAATAATATTAAATTTCTTATCATTATGTTCTTCATGTATATCACACTTTCCTTTACCATCTATACAGACTACAATTTGCAATATTTTCTGCTGATGTATAAAAAATTGGTCTTAGTAAACTAGAACTCCTTTTTGTGTCCAAGCTTGTATAAGAATATCAATGTCCTAATCTCCTCAATAGACACTCACAAGATTTGTTCTCTCATAAAACAGAATTACTTCTCCACCTTGCGAAAAGCTTTTATACTATGACTATACCACTCCTGCATTTTTTTTGAAGGAAAAGTCATGTAATCGCCATACATCTGGGTTAAAAAGACATCATAATTTTTAGGAATTGGTAACATTCTTCCCTCAAACTCTGTTAAGATTAACTCTTTGAAAGTATTTATTTGGAAAACACCCTTCATTCCCTCTTTATCAACTCCAACCATTCCCTCATATTTCGGCTGTTCTACAACACTATTCTTAACTAACTTATCTATTTTCTTATAGAAGTATCTCGGATTGACAAATCTGAGAGCGTACCAGCTACATAATCTAAGAAAATCTTTTAGTTTGCTGTCACCGTGAACTGCGCGTGATTTTTTGATATAAGCCAGTTGACGAAGAGCCACATACTTATAGCTCTTGTCGACAATGCTCAAATCTGTAAAGCGATCAATTGGGAAGACATCGATAAAGAGACTGGTGTCATGGCGCTTGTACTTAACATGGTCTTCGATAACAGTAGAAGTGTCCAAAATCGATGCGAAATTATGGAAGTACCAAGAAGAGGTATCGTAGGAAAGAACCTTGTAGCGAGGGTGATTTTCTTCCTCAATAATCTTCAATAAGCGCTCATAATCTTCACGATAAAGGGAAATATCAATATCATCGTCCCAGGGAATCATACCTTTGTGGCGGATAGCTCCAAGCATGGTTCCATAACTTAGAAAATAAGGAATATCATGTTTCTTACAAGTCTCATCAATATAGTCTAGCAGGGCTAGTTGAATTTCTTTAATTTCTTCTTTTTCTAAATATTGCATCCTAATCCTCCAATTTATAAGCGTGAAATTCATGACTGTAGAAGCGTTTTTCTTCTGGTGGTAGGGTCATATAATCTCCATAAAATTGTGTCAAAATAGTATCAAATTTTTCAGGTGCTGGAAGGATTAAATTCTCAAATGGGAGATTGATTGTTTTATCAAAGGTACCACTTGGGAAGACTTCCTTTTCCTTAGATTTAGAAGGGATAAAAGCCATATACTGCCCATTATCACGACTATATTTTTGAATTTCTTTCTCGATTTTATTTGCAAAATAACGAGGAGAAACAGGTCGAAGGAGCAACCAAAAGGCTGTTCGTATCCAATCTTTTAAAAGGCTATCTTTATAGACAATATTTTTATGTTTGCTGAAAGACAGAAGTTTGAAGCTTTCCAGCTTATAACAAATATCAATGACCTTAGGATCATCAAAGCGATCCATAGGGAAAATATCGATAAAAACACCAGACTCATAGGTTTTTGTATTCCGAGTATCAATAATTTTAGTTGTACTGTCTGTTATTTTGATAAAGTTGTTAAAGTAGTTCTTATCTGTTTCTAAGGATAAAAGTTTGTATTTACTTTTTTCCTTTTGAAAAATGTTTATAAATCGTTGGTAGTCTTCTCGAGGCATGGACAGATCAATATCGTCGTCCCAAGGAATAAAGCCCTGATGTCGAACTGCCCCAATCAGAGTACCGTAGTTAATAATATAGTTGATATTGTGCTTTTTACAGAGAGTATCAATATAATCCAAAATTTCTAATTCAATCTGTTTGGCATCTTCAATGGTTAGTTGTTTCATTCTAAACTCCTATGATCTTTTGAATTTATTTTTTAAGGCTAGGACATGGTTTAAAAATTCATAGAAAATGCTATCTTTGGTGAAGACAAGTAGACCAATATAAGAGATGGCTGATAGCAAGACAATCAAACCAGTATTAATCAAAAATGGCAAATTAATGACCATATCCACAGGATACAAGAAATTAATCAGGAAATAAATTCCTACAAAGGAAAGTGAAAAGAGCGAGTATCGAACAGTATAGCTAAAGATATGTCCTAAGTGGATGAGCTGTTTTCTATGGATGAAAATGATATAGAAAACAAGCAGAGAGGCCTCTGATAGCATAGTTGTCAGTAAGTAGTATTCAGGAGCCACGATATGGTTGAAAAAGAGGAGACTATTTAAGCCCAAATTGAGCAATCCTGCAAAGACTGTGTAGACTGTGATTCGTTTTTCATAGCCATTTGTAAAGAGAATTTGGGAACCAAGAATGGTATCCAGTGCCAGGATGATCGTACGAAAAGCGAAGAGAGAGGTTAAGATACCGCCTCCGATATATTTTTCACTACCATAAAGTAGGATAGCATTTGGTCCTAAAACCATGAGTCCGAAACTGAGTGGAATGATAAAGAAGTTAAAGATTCGACTTCCTCTGTTAATCAGAGAAACATAGGCTTCTTTGTCTCCTTTACCCAAATAGTAACTGAGACGAGGCACACTCACTCCGATAGCTCCTGTTACAACCCCAGCTATAACGGTCACAATTCGTTGAGCCATGGTATAGTAACTAACGTTGACATCAATCCCTGTTTTAACGAGGAAGAGACGATCCAAAAAAGTGAAGAGCATATTGGCATTTGCAAAGACTAACATGGCTGTTAGAGGGAGAAAGAGCGGTTTAAAATCACTTATGTGAATCTTAACAAGCTTAATGTCTCTTTTAATCCAAAAATAACTAATCAGATAGTTAATCAGTGTCGATAAACTCATCACAAGTGTATAGACAACAATATCGTGTTCATTTTTGACAAACAGGAAAATAGAGACCAGCATCAGGATACGGATGAAGGCAGTCTTGTAAAAGAGAAAACTGTAATTTTCCAGAGCTTCATTGACCCACTCGATTGAAAAAATCTGGGCAATAAGCTGAATCCCCATAACAAGGTAGACTTTTTTGACGATTGGATTATCAGTAAAGAAGAGAGGATAAGCTAGGATATAGACAGCAGTAGTCAAAATTGTACAAGCTATGCACAAATAAAAAAGACTAGAGAAGGTTCTATTCAGATCTTTTTTGTTATCCTTGACATTACTGATGGCCCGTAAACCGTAGTTATAGACCCCATAAGTCGCAAAGGGCAAGAAAAATGACAAAATAGTGTCAACTGAGTTGAAGTAACCATAGTCAGTTCGGTCCAAGAGACGCGCGACGTAGGTACCAGTTAAGATGGGAAAAATAATATTCAAGACACGAATTCCCATGTAAGATAGAGCATTTAATTTTATACTTTTCATTCAATTTACCTCGTTTTTCATTATATCATAAAGTTAGTTAAAATAACTCTTTTGTTTTCAACAACTAGTCTTTAATTATTTTAAAAAATTTTTAGGAACTCAAATCCTCAAAAATTTAAGATTAAAAACTAACTTTTTGAGGATTTTAAATAAAATTTATTGAACTTTAACCAAGGACAAATATATCGTTAAAAAAGCAAAAACTCCAATTGGGATTGAAAATACAAAAATTATTAAGTCTTAATTATTTAGTTACAGTACGATAATTATAATAAGATTTAAAGTTTATGATTTATATCTTTCATAGAAGTCTTTTCAATTAACTTTTAAGTAATCTTTGAATTGAGAATCTAACGGATTTGTTGATATTCTTTACTAGAGGACTCTCCGTGACTACCATCTTCTAACAAGACAACAAAATAGACTCCATAATATCTATAGGGAGGGTACCCACTACAAATATTATGGAGCCTCAAAATCGACTCTTCGCCAACTTTAAAGACACGATGTATCAGGATGCTTATAATTTAAAGGTTGCTACACCGAGGATAGAACGATTTAAGTTTCGAAGAATTTGAAGACTTTGTTCAAATTTCTTATAACGAGTCACTCCGTATTCTTCAACAAGAAGGACTGTATCTCTTTCTAAAAGAGATGGTACATCTTGTAAATCTACAAAATGCATTCCTTTCAAAATCTCTTGATTTTGTTTTAATTTATCTAGAATAGCTTTATTTGAGCTAACAATAGTCAATTCTTGTCCAGCATTTTTGTATGATAGAATATCTGCTAGATTAGCAATTGTTGTAATCTCTGTTACAAAATCAATTTGATACTGAGAAAAATCACCTGCTCTATTGATTGTTGGATTAAAGAGATAAATCAATACATTTCCCATCACAACCAAAATCACACAAACTACTCCAATAACAGCTAGACGAAGAATCAGATTCTTAATGTTTAATCCAAGCGCTGTCTCACCGTTTGCGTTCAATTCTTTAGAGTTGATGGTTTCCAGTTTTTCAATTTTCACGTTTGCATAGATATTTTTAAATTTATCAACCAGTGCATCAATTTTTTTCTCTAACAAGTCGTTGGCATCTTTACTTGGTGTCAAAATTTTCACACCAACCCCTGCATCGTCAATCATATAATAGACGGTCAATTTTTTCCACCAATAGTCACTTGTAGAATTTTTCAAAGTTGTCTCTGTAGTATCCAATTCACTGGCAATTTTTTTCAACTCATTCGGTTCTACATCATTGAAAAGATAAGCTCCATTCAAATTCCCATCAATCAATTTTCCGTAGAAATCACTATAACCACCAATTTGATGATTCAAAATCGTTTTAGCTGAATCTTCTGGAGGGGTGATTTTATAGCTGATATAAGTTGAATAACTTGTTGTGTCTTTGACAGTATTTTTATTCTTAACTGCTTTAATTGTAAATGGTACAGCAATGAGAGCAAATAAAGCGATGAGAGCTAGAATATTTGCTTTTCGTTTTTTGTATAGATTTGCAAACAAATCAGCTACTGAATAATGTTCAAACATGATTTTTTTCTCCTTTGTTTAGTAGATACTGGTTCTCTTTTGTAAGCATTTTCGCTACGAATATAATCACAAGAACAATTCCCCAGAATTGCATTGTAAATAAATTGAAGAAACTTTCTGAAAAGCTACTTCTTGGCATAAAGAATAGATTATTCAAGATGAGTAGGGATAAGGCAAATAGAATTGTTCTTGAGCGGTAGGCTACTTGCAGCATGGCTATAAATAACACACCGAGTAAAAGACTAAGTAGAAAGACTCCTATCATACCATAGTCTGTATACAACTCCATGATATAGCTACTTCCGATACCATGTCCTTTCAAGTATTCCTTGTTCAAGACTAGATAGGATAGATTGTGAGCATAACTATTACTATCAATAGCTAGTTCCACACTATTGGTTGTATGTTCAAAGGCTTTTCCTCCGAAAATAGCCCCCAAACTTCCCCTTGCAAAATAATCAATAACAGGACCAAAAGTAAAATTGCGTAAATCTCGGTAAGGGAGGCTACTGTTAAATAGAAAACCTCTAGCCAAAACACCAAAACTGGTTCCTTGTTTATAGATAAAGTCAAGTAAGATATCCCAGAAACCTGTATGGGAAACTTGGACATTATCCCGTACATAATTGAGTATTCCCATCGCTAACATGAGAATAGGAGAACCTACAAAAATCGCTAACTTTTCTTTAAATCCAATCCATTTTCCCTTTTCTGTTTGCTCCCGCATAAAGTAGTAAACAAAAGCAAATAGAATACTTAAAATAAAGGGATTGCGTGTCCCGATTGCCAAATGAATGGTATTAGCTGCAATAAAGGAGACAAGCACTGCTGTTGCCTGCAATTTCTTTGGCTTAGTTGCCAAATACATACACATTGCATAGACCGTAAATGTTGATAAGATATAGGTAAAATAAGGCAGTTTACTTTCAAAGTTTGCATAGTAGGCATAGTAGGAAGTCTGCAAGCGATACAAGAGGCGTTCAAATAACCGAATAAAATAGAAAGGATAGGTTAGAAGAAAAACTCCTAGTGATACAAAGCGTAGTCGCTTGATATAAACCTCTTTTAGAGAACTTCCTATCTTGAGTACTTTAATTTGCTTCCTAGCTATAAAATAACGAGCCAGGATGCCTCCTGTCGTCAAGCCCAGAATCGAAACCATGACAACTATAAAGGCAAAACGATAGGCTATCGGATGATAGGTATCCAAAGCACCATCTCTAAAATAATCAATGGTTGGCCTTGATACCAAAAAGACAAAAATGGTTAAAAAGAAAATAAAATGAATGATATAATACTTGATATCGTTCCAACAAGCAATTAAACTACTAACCAGTAAGAACAATAAAGTAGAAAGCAAGCTAACATTGTTATTATTAAACAGGTACACAATTCCACTTACTAGCGTCAAGGCGTAGCTGACTATGGTCAAACTAAATAACAATCGTTTTCCATCAATCACTCGCTCACCCCCGTTCTAATGTAATTTTTTAGATTTTTCAATATTTTTCAGTAATAAGAATCGGTATAAAGAAATATTTATGAATAGAGCCAAAGCACTAATTCTTCTCCCCTTACGGAAAATTGGATTCCTAGCAATAGCAAAGGCATGGCTTTTTAAAAAACGATGAATCTGAGCATAGGCTTCAAACTGTTTATACTGATCATCTAGCAACATCTTATCCAGAATAAAGAAGTGGGCATAGGCCAATCTGAAAAAAGCAACCTCTTTCAAGTCAGAATAGTTTTTCACAACTTCATTGTAAAACTTTTGGTAGATATCAATATAGGCTAAATCCTTCTCTGCATAGGGTTTAGTCGTAATACTATCCCCTCTATGGAAATAGTAATAATAAGGTTTGGTATTAACAACGTACTTCTTAGCCAACTTGATTAAATCAAAATGATAATAAGCATCTTCATAAATCAATCCCTTTGGAAAGGATAGGGCAGTTGCAATCTCTCTCTTGATTAGCTTATTGCAAATCGTCCCAGGTATTTTTTCACCTATGAGGTATTCCCTCAGAAATGTTTGGGAATCACAGACAAAATAGTCATCCTGATTGGCTGATTGTGGGCTTTCATCATTAGCATAGACATTCATGACACCACAGCTCGAAACATCTGCATCTTCTTGAACTAATTGCTCATATAAGCTCTGAATCATTTCCGGATGGATATAATCATCTGAGTCAATAAAAATCAGATAATCTCCGTGAGCCTGCTTCATTCCATCATTTCGTGCTTGCGACAATCCTTCGTTCTTTTTATGAAGCACTGACATCCTATCATCTTGTTCAGCGATTGCATCACACAAGCGACCGCTCTCATCTGTTGCACCATCATCAACAAGAATAATTTCCAGATTTTGATAGGTCTGCTCCTGAATGGAAGCTATCGATTTTTCTAGGTACTGTGCTACATTATAGACTGGCACAATCACACTAATTAATGCAGTTTCCATGCTACTCCTCTAATAGTTTTTCTACTTGTTCGATTTGTTTGGCAATTGTGAATTGTTGAATAAATTGGCTAGCCTCATTAACATCGAAGTTTGAGGCAGAAGTCATGTAGTTCGTAATTGCCTGAGCTGCCTCTTGGTTTCTTTCAATGATTTGCCCAAATCGTCCTTCTTGGGATAATTCCTCAGCCCCTCCAACATCCGTAGAGACAAAAGGAAGTCCTAGATTCAAGGCCTCCACATACACTCCAGGAAAGCCTTCTTGTTTAGACATAGACAAGAGAACTTTCATCTGAGACAAATACTGGTATGGATTTTTTTGATAACCAAGGAAATGTACATAGTCCTCAAGCCCATACTCTTTGACTCGTTTTTTCAGTTCCTCTTCCATGTCACCAGCACCTATAAAGTAGAGATGATAGTTTTTTCCCTCTTGGTGTAATAAGCGTATCACTTCCACCACACGGTCAGAACCCTTATTTTCCTCAATTCGTCCGATAGTACAGATACTTTGAGGCGCAATCTCCATATCGATCTTCTCTTGAGATTTTTCTAGAATACTCTGAAAATCATATCCATTGTAGACCGTCTGTAATTTCGAAGCATAATCTGGATAGACTTCCTTGATAGAATGACTGGTCTTTTTTGAAATTCCTACAATGGTATCCGCAGCATCCAACTGGCGTCTATGTGATTCTCTTTTTGAACTATCCTTAAGAAATTCTTCGATACTTCCATGAATCCAAGAGATCTTCTTGACTTCTCTTCTTTTAGAGAACAAAAGTGGAGGATTCATAATGGTAAAGGAAACTTCAACATCATAGTCATCTTTCACCAGTAAGCGACGTGTCAATCTTGGAAAATAAATTCTCATTCTCCACAAAAGAGCTCGAATCCATCTGGCTTGGCGATAATCCTGAAGGGATTTTAAAATGCCTACATGCTTGGGAACAGATTCGTATCCCTTATCAAAATGTTCCATTTCAAGAATATCAATATCATACTTTTCTGGATCTAGATTTGAAACAATGGTAGACAGAATCTTCTCTGCTCCACCCCCGAGAGAAAAAGACCACATAAAAAATAAGATTTTTTTCTTAGCCACCATATTCTCCCTTGTATTCTGTATAAGACTTATCCATATCAGCGATGACAGCATCATGATGTGGTAGCTGCTTGTCTGCTGGTGGAGGCGTCATATAATCCCCAAAAGCAGTGCTGAGATAGGCATCGTAGCCAACTGGAATAGGCATCTCTGTCCCTTCAAATGGCAAGAAGAGATTATCTTCAAAAGATTCAATTAGGTACTTGTTTCTCATGTAACCAGGACCCGAGCATAATTCCGTGATTCCATCGCTCTCAGCTAGACTGTACTTGGTCATTTCTTTCTCAGCTTTTTTCCAAATGCGATAACGGAGAGATTTTGGAGTCACACCCAGTAAAATACGGCTTCCCCATTTCATAAGTGCACCATGCTTTTCTGGAATAGTTTGGGCACAAAAGAGTGAATAAATCAAGGCCCAGCGAACCTGTTTCTTCCGCTCAGCTGGATTTTTAGGATAATAATCCAAAGGCAAGACATCTAAGGCAAGACCATGTGGTAAATTCAAATCCTGCTGATAAGGCTTAATACAGGTAGTTTCCTTGTCACGAATGGTAATAAAAAGATTGCGGTCGACAAAATCCTTGTTACTCTTCGACAAGAAATAACGCTCATCTGCATAACGAGGCCATAATTCTGCTAATTTCTCATAATCTTTACGGGGCATAAAAAAATCTAGATCATCATCCCAAGGAATAAATCCCTTGTTTCGAAGGGCACCAATAGCACCTCCCCCACAGAGATAACAAAGCAAATCATGTTCTTTACAAAAGGCCACAAAATATTCAGCCATCTCCAGACTACGAGCCTGAATTGCTTTTAAATCAGTCATATTATTCATTATTCTTTCTATCGTATCGTTTCATTATACCACAAATAGAGGGTGAAAATCTATTGCAGACTGTAAAAAATCAAAATCTGACTGCTAGATAAATAGCTATCAAACTTTGATTTTTCTGTCTTATCTTATCTCAAACCCATCTGAGACAATTTATTCTGATATTTGTTTTGATCAACCAGCAAGCCCAAGCCTCCATAAACATCATAGGCATCTACCCAGTCACCAAGTTCTGGAATCGTCAGCTTTTCAATACCATTTTTTGCTCCATCCAAAACAGATAAACCGTTTGTTAGGAGGAAAGTATAGGGTACGTTGGTTGAGGTCATAGCAAAAACCTTTCCAAGAGCTTCAGAACCAGTGAAAAGTTTAGTGGGATCTTTAATTTGCTCTAAAATTGCTGTTAAAACTTGTTGCTGTCTTTTTGTACGGCCGTAATCCGCCTCATCATCATCACGGAAACGAGCATAATTGAGTAGGGTCGAGCCATTCATCTGCTGTTTTCCGACTTTGATGGTTTGGGTTGGAGACTCAGTCTCAGTAGCGTGTAAATCATCTCCGACTGTAGCTTCTGTTAGTGGACGCCCATTCAATGTTGAAAATTGAGCATCAATTGTCACCCCATCAGGGAAAAGTGTGTCAATCGCTGTTGCAAAGGCCTGAAAATCGACCAAGGCATAGTACTTAATGTCTAAGTCAAAATTATCTTTCAAAACTTGACGAACCATTTCTGCCCCTTTTTGCCCCTCTTGTTCTCCTAACTCATAGGCTACGTTCAACTTGTTATCCGTCTGTTTCCTACCGTTAATGACTTGGCTGTAACCGTCTATATAAACCAAATTGTCACGCATGAAGCTGACCAGCTTCATTTTCTTATCTGAGCCACCAACATTTAATACCATAATAGAGTCTGTCCGCGTCTCAGCACTATTTTGACCAATTCGCCCATCTGTACCCATGATCAAAATATTAACACCATCTCTGGTATCCTGACCATTAAAGACTTGAACCTGTGCTGCCTTAGCATCAGCAGTTTTCTTTGCACTAGCATCTTGGTAACCACGTAAAAACATGAATACCATGGCCAAAGCCACACAGACCAAAAGTGAAAAAATCACCATAAAAATGCGTTTAAGACGGAGCTTCCGTCTTTTCTTTTTGGGAGGGGAAGAGAGTGCTTGTGATTTGTATTGTGAGCGACTCCGGTTCGCATAGCTTGGTAAGTCAACCTGCTCTTCTCTTTCTTGTTCCAAGCTGGAACTACTATTTACCCTAGCAAGAGTTATCTTTTCTTGCAAATAGGCAAACTCATTTTTTTCTCTCTCATTGAGATAGTGAATATTTTTTAGTAAATAATCATAACGTAATTTTTCATGATGACTGAGAGGATTTTCTTTACTCATCTTCTCTCCTTTCCATGGTCTGATATTGGATAAATAGGATAGGCGCCCAGTACTTTATACTGGATTCCGATGGCTTCTAGTTCTTTTTGGGCAAAGTGAACCAAGTCCTTATCAGTATAGTCCACATCGATAATGAAAAAGTATTCGCCTAGCGCTGTCTTGAGTGGCCGACTTTCAATTTTTGTCAGGTCAATTCCTCGCCAAGCAAAGGTCGACAGGGCCTTATAAAGTGCACCTGGAAGGTTGTCAGGTAAGGTCAAGGCCAAACTCATTTTTTCAGTTTGTGCTTGCAAGGGAATAGTAGGAATTTCGGCTCCTAGCACCCAAAAACGTGTGAAATTGGCTTCCATTTCCTGAATATCCTCGGCAATCAGTTCTAAGCCATATTCTTCAGCAGAACTTCTAGGTGCAATTGCTGCAAAGGGCTGGTCTGGATGTTCGGAAATATAGCGTGCCGCATAGGCTGTACTAGCTGTTACCTCGATTTGGGCCTCTGGATACTGTCCATCGATGAATTTCTTTCCTTGAGCCAAGGCCTGTGGATGAGAAAAAATCTTTTCAATCTTAGTATGGCCTGGAACCACCATCAACTGCTGATGAATAGGCTGAACGATTTCTGCAACTGCTTGAATGCGAGCCTGATGAAAAAGGTAGTCCAAGGTTTCATGAACACTACCCTCAATAGAATTTTCAACTGGCACCACAGAATAGTTCACTAATCCTTGCTCATAGGCCTTGATGACATCTGTAATGTTGGCAAAGGCCTGCAATTCCTCCTGAGGAAAAGCTGTCTGCACAACGTGGTGTGAAAATGATCCCTTGGGACCTAGATAAGCAATTTTCATCTCAGTTCCTCTATAATTTCCTCTGGGCTTAGCTTGGTTACATCCAAAACCCGACTGGCCACTTCCTCATACCAAGCCTGTCTTTCTTGGAAAATAGCTGCAAGTTCTTCCTTGCTATTATTTAGAAAAAGCGGACGCTGATTGTCCTGATCAGCTGCGATACGTTGGTAGAGGGTTTCAAAATCTGCTTTCAGGTAGATATTATCTGCATTAGTCTTGAGTAAGTCACGATTTCTCTGAGAAATAACCACTCCTCCTCCAGTTGACACAACTTGGTCTCTTTGTAGTAAATCAGCTAGGACTTCTGACTCTACCTGTCGAAAGGCTTCTTCTCCCTTTTCAGCGAAAAATTCCGCAATAGACATACCTAAGCGTTTCTCAATCAAGGCATCCATATCAAGGTAGTCTGGATCCAATCCTCTTGCAATAGTCGATTTGCCAGCCCCCATAAATCCTAGTAATACCTTAGCCATGAATCAAGCTCTCCAAATCATCAAAGAAGCTAGGATAACTGGTATTGATGGCTTCAGCACGGTCAAGTTCCACTTCTCCATCTGCAACCAAGAGGGCTGCGATGGCTGTCATCATGCCGATACGGTGGTCACCAAACGTATTGACTCTAGCACCGTGAAGGGCTGATTTTCCTTTGATAATCATCCCATCTGCTGTAGGTGTGATATCCGCACCCATGCTATTTAAAGCGTCTGCCACAACCTGAATGCGGTCTGTTTCCTTGACCTTGAGTTCCTCAGCATCCTTAATAACTGTTACACCTTGTGCTTGGGTAGCAAGTAGAGCGATAACTGGCAATTCATCAATCAAGCGTGGAATCAAAGCGCCACCAATCTCTGTTCCTTTTAAGTCAGAAGATTCAACAGTCAAGGTTGCAGATTTAGCGACTGGATCGATTTCAGTTATTTCCAATTTTCCACCCATGGCATGAATAACATCGATAATCCCTGTACGCGTTTCGTTAATACCCACATTCTGCAGCACTACACGAGAATTCGGAACAATCAAACCTGCGACCAACCAAAAGGCTGCACTGGAAATATCTCCTGGCACGACCACCTTTTGTCCTGTCAATTTTTGTGGCCCTTGGACTGTGATTTTCTTACCGTCCACACTTAAATGGCCACCAAATTGTTGCAACATATCTTCAGTATGATTACGAGTGCACTCTTTTTCGATAATTACGGACTCTCCCTGAGCCTGCAAGGCCGCAAACATCAAGGCTGACTTGACTTGGGCAGAGGCAATCGGCAACTCATACTGAATAGGTCTTAGGTTTTTCGTCCCTTTTAAATGAAGAGGAGGCAGGTCTCGCTCAGTTTGTCCTGAAATACTGACACCCATTTTTTTCAGTGGAATCGTCACACGGTCCATAGGACGTTTGGAAAGACTGTCGTCTCCAAACATTTCTACTTCAAAATCGGCACCTGCAAGGACACCTGAAATCAGGCGAATCGATGTACCAGAATTTCCCATATCAAGGGCATTTTGTGGAGCTTTTAAGCCGTCCATACCGACACCTTGAATGGTAACAATCCCATCTTTATCCTCAATCTCTACACCAAGATCACGAAAGACCTGCATGGTTGAAAGGACGTCTTCACCCCGCAAAATATCATAAACCTTGGTCTCACCCTCAGCCAAACTTCCAAAGATAATGGAACGGTGACTGATAGACTTGTCACCTGGGACGCGGATGCTACCATGTAAATGACGAATGTTTGTTTTTAGTTTCATAATGGACCTCATACTTGCAATACTTCTACCTATTTTATCATAAAAAGCCAGAAATTCCTTAAAAATTCCTGACTTTAGGGTAGTTATTTTCTTATTTTAGCAATTCTGAAACTGGTTCGAAAACAATTTTTTCAATGTCAGAAAGGTAAATTGCCAATTGTTGTTGCTTGGTAAAGAATTCTGACAAGAGGTTGTTCCCTTGAATCTGCTTACCAAAGCCTTCCATCTTAGCTTGGAAGGAAGCATCTGGCATTTGCCCTGTCTGTGCTAGTTTTTGAATTTCCTCTTGGAAAGCAACATATTCTGTAAAGATTTTGCTTGCCTCAGCATCTGCTGCAATCGCATCTTTAGCTACTTTAACAGCCTTATATTCTGGTAATTCGCGTAGACCGCGACTGAGTTCGTTTGCACTATCGTAAATATTTGACATGATTTTCTCCTTATTTGATGACGACTGTGTAATCGGTGTTTTCTGTTATTAGATGCTCAGCTCGTTCCAAGTCTTGAGCATTTTTAAATGAAATTTGTAGTATCCCGTGAATATCTTCACGATTTTCCTCATTGATGTGAATATTAACCAAGGAAGTTCCTCGTAGCAATTCCAAAATCCGCAGGATGACGTTTTCTTCATCGGGAACATCGACATAGAGGTCATAAGAGCTATCCACTCCACCACGCTTATGGATTTCCATGGCCTGACGTTGTTCACGCGCTTGGTTGAAAAAGTTCCAAATCTGCTCTTCATCTCCCTTGCTGATAGCCTGACCAATCTCTTCCAAACGTTCCTTAAAATCCTCAATCCGCTCTAGGATAGTCTCACGATTGGACAAGAGAATGGAGGTCCACATCCCTGGCTCACTTTCCGCAATTCGTGTCATATCTCGAAAACCACCTGCTGCAAAGCGCCTTGCCATCTCATGTTCTTGAGCATAAACCGCGGTCTGTTCCATGAGACTAGAAGCCAGAATATGAGGAAAATGGCTAATCTGAGAAGTTACTTGATCATGCTCCTTGGCATCAATCGCGATAAAACGGGCATGAAGACCTGAAAGCAAGTCCTTCATTTCCTCAAGCGTGTCAGGACCTGTCAGGCTCGAAGGTGTAAAGATATAATAGGCATTTTCAAAGAGATTAACATCCGCAGAAGCAGCCCCTGTCTTATGACTACCAGCCATGGGATGGGCCCCTACAAAGCGAACCGGCTTGCCAGTCAAATAGTTCTCCGCCTCATCTACAATGGCTGACTTGGTTGAACCAGCATCTGAAATAATGACGCCTTCTTTTAAGTCCAAGTTGGCCAACTCCTTAATGAAAGCAATAGTTTGTTTGATTGGCAAGCTGAGGATAATGATATCTGCCAAGGGAGCAAAACTGGCAAAATCATCCGTTGCACGGTCAATCATGCCTTCTTTCAAGGCAATATCTCTCGAAACTTGACTACGATTATAACCTAAAATTTCATAATCTGGATGATCGCGTTTGATACCAAGAGCCATAGAGGCACCAATCAAACCAAGACCTGCGATATAGACTGTTTTTGCCATAGGAACTCCTTAATAGTTCTTTGTATAGTCTCGGTGTTTAGCTACCGCTTCTTTTAATTCCTCTAGATTGTCTGATGAGAATTTTTCGAGGATTTCTTGTGCCAGAACCGTTGCCACAACAGCTTCCATAACTACACCTGCAGCTGGAAGAGCAGTCGGATCACTTCTTTCGACTGTTGCCTTATAGGGTTCATGGGTTTCGATATCCACACTCATGAGTGGTTTGTAGAGAGTAGGAATAGGCTTCATAACTCCACGAACAACGATAGGTTGCCCATTAGTCATACCACCTTCAAAACCGCCAAGATTGTTAGTACGACGAGTATAGCCGTCTTCTTTAGACCAGAGAATTTCATCCATAACTTGGCTGCCTTTACGATAACCAGCTTCAAAGCCGAGACCAAATTCCACCCCTTTAAAAGCATTGATAGAGACAACTGCTTGGGCAAGTCTGGCATCTAATTTTCTGTCCCATTGGACATAGGAACCAAGACCAACTGGAACACCTCCGACGACTGTCTCCACAACCCCACCGATGGTATCACCGTCACGCTTGATTTGGTCAATATAGTCCTTGATTTCCTGTTCTCGTTCTTGGTTGACAATAGAAACTTCTGACTGGGCAGCTCGCTCCTTAATCTCAGCCACTGTCAGATTTTCAGGAACATCGATTTCCTTGCCACCAAAGACCACGACATGGTTGGCAATCTCCATATCCAGCTCAGCCAAGAGGCGTTTGGCTACTGCACCAACTGCCACCCGCATGGTAGTTTCACGAGCTGATGAACGTTCCAAAGAATTTCGCAAATCATCAAAACGATACTTGATGCCCCCAACCAAATCGGCATGTCCTGGACGTGGATGGGTAATTTTTCGTTTGCTTTTAAGGCGTTCTTCAATGTCCTCTGCAGACATGATATCCAACCATTTTTGGTGATCCTTATTGATGACATCCATGGTAATGGGAGCCCCTGTCGTTTTCCCGTGGCGAACGCCCGATGTAAAGACAACCTGGTCACTCTCAATCTTCATACGGCCACCACGACCGTAGCCACCCTGACGGCGTTTGAGGTCCCCATTGATATCCTCAGCTATCAAAGGAAGTCCAGCTGGAATTCCTTCAATGATAGCCGTCAGACGGGGGCCGTGTGATTCTCCTGCAGTTAAATATCTCATACGTTCTCCTTATTTTACCAAGTAGTCTTTCATCTCTTCCAGAGAAACTGGGTGAATGGCTGCCGAACCAAGCTCTGGCACCAAGACCAATTTCAAGGTATTGCCACGCGCTTTCTTGTCATGTGTCAAAGCCTGATAAAGCTTGTCAACATCCCAGTTTTCATAGTCAACAGGTAGTCCAAATTTCTGACACATCTCTGTGATAGATTGGGTAATGCCAGCCGGCATGAGGCCTTTTTCCTCAGCAACCTTGGATATCTGCACCATTCCCATGGCCACAGCCTCTCCATGCATGACTTTGCCATAGCCGGCCGTCGCTTCAATAGCATGACCAATAGTGTGGCCAAAATTGAGGTAAAGACGAACACCATTATCCAACTCATCCTCAACTACCATCTTGCGCTTAACCTGACAAGAATGTTCAATCAAGGTCTCTGCATGCTCAAAAATGCTCTCTACAGTACCATCTAGCCCCGTCAAGAGAGTCCATAGTTCTGGATCCTCAATCAAGCCATATTTGATAACTTCACCCATCCCTTCAATCAACTCTCTTTTTCCGAGCGTTTCAAGGACAAGTGGATCGATCAGAACCCCATCTGGTTGGGCAAAAGTTCCTACCATATTCTTAGCAAATGGAGTGTTAACACCTGTCTTTCCACCGATAGAAGAATCCACCTGTGCTGTCAAACTAGTCGGAATCTGAACAAAGTGAATACCTCGCATATAGGTAGAGGCTACAAAGCCAGCCAGGTCTCCAACGACACCACCACCAAGAGCCACAATTCCATCGCTACGAGTCAACCCCTGCTTAACTAGGAATTCATAGACTTTCTGAACAGTGGTTAAATTCTTTCTTTCTTCGCCTTCTAAAAAGTCAAAAACAGCTACCTGAAAACCAGCATCTTCTAAGCTGAGTTTGACCTTCTCTGCATAAAGAGAAGCTACATGGTTGTCTGTTACAATGACCACTTTTTGTGGTTGCCAGAGTTCTCGCAACCACTGACCAGCTTGAGCCAGACAACCTTTTTCAATCTGAATATCATAAGGATGATGAGGAATATCGATTCTGATTTTCATAGGAGATTCTCCCTTTCTTTATTGGTATTTTTCTGTTAAGGACTGCCAAATTTCTTCTGTCGGCATTTCCTTGCCTGTCCACAGTTGAAAAGCTTCTGCAGCTTGATAAAGCAACATTCCCAGACCATTGACGGCGGGATTGCCCTGACTTCTAGCCCATTTCAAAAATGGGGTTTCAAAGGGTTGATAAATAATATCTGCTACTAAGATAGTTTCTGGCAAATTGATGCTTTCTGGAACTGGAGAGGATTTGCCATCCATGCCCACACTGGTGGCATTGATCAGTAAATCCGAGTCAGTAATCCTTTCCTGCAAGACAGGAACATCTTCTAAAGCATACAAGTCCACTTTAAAGCCTGTTTGCTCCTGTAACTTGTCTAGGTAGGGTCTTGTTTTTTCCATAGAAACTGAACGAACAAAGACCGAAATCTGACTGACGCCGTCCAAAATAGCTTGTGCCAAAATGGACTTGGCCGCACCACCTGCACCCAGCAGGGTCATCTTCTTACCTGTAATTGTAAAAGAAGGCAAGCTCTTAAAAAATCCCTTGCCATCTGTATTATATCCAATTAAATTGCCATTATGATTGACAACCGTATTGACCGCACCGATCAAGCGCGCTTCGTCACTCAGCTCATCCAAATAGGGAATTACCTGTTCCTTATAGGGCATGGACAGGTTGATGCCAAACATCTGGTAGCGAAGAATATTGGCCACTGTTTCTGCCAAATCACCCGCTTCAATCTCCCAAGCCACATAAGCACCATTGGTAGCTGTCGCCTCAAAGGCCCTATTGTGAATAAAGGGGGAAATAGAATGCTTAATAGGATTGGCAACAACGGCAGCTAAACGTGTATAGCCATCAAGCTTCATCCAAGATCTCCCTGATTTTTTTCATGTTAGCTAGAGAAATCTGACCAGGGGCACTTGCCTCATCTAGGCTAGCAAAGGACCAGCTAGAACCCGTCACATCCGCAGTGATACGAGAGACTTTACCCACCTTGCCCATAGAAATAGTTACATATTCCTGCTCAGGATTGAGGGTTTTAAAGCCTCGTGTATAGTTCATCAAGTCTAGCACATCCTGTTCCGTGTGAGCCATAGCCGCAACCTTGACAAGTTTTGGATTTAGGCTCGTCAACTCTGACAAGATTTCCATCATGTTTTCAGGCGTTTCTTGGAAATTGTGGTAACTCAAAACGAGATTTGGGAAGTCCAACATTTCCTCAAAAACATCCTTGTAGCTGTAGTACTCAAAATCAATATAATCTGGTTGATAGAGTTGCGCTACTTCCTTGATGAGATGGATATATTCTTCTGGAGAAAGGTCAATTTCTCCCCCTTCAGCACGAGTTCGCAGGGTGAAAACCAATTCACGACCTGCAAATTTTTCAAAAATAGCTGGAGCTACCTGCAAAATCGCTTCCTTAGGCAGATAGTCGGCCCGCCATTCAATGATATCAGCATCCTGATACCTCGTGGCATCCAGAGACTGAGCCTCCTCTAAACTTCTTGGCATTACTGAAACGATTAATTTCATTTACTAACCTTCATACTAATCACCTTGAGGTAATTACTACTTTCATCTTTTTTATTATAGGCGAAATCTGCTGGAAGACCGTATTTGTTTAAAATCTGGTAACTTCTTCCTGCAAAGCCCTTATCAATTTGTTCTGTAAATTTCTGACGGGAAACATTGGCAGCATTGGTACTAGCAATGATAATCCCTCCCGGATTTAAAATCTCAAGACTCTGGGAAATCAACTTGTGATAATCCTTGGCCACAGAGAACGTTTGTTTTTTGTTCCGAGCAAAGCTAGGCGGATCTAGGACAATCACATCGTAAGTCAAGCCTTTTCGCTTAGCATACTTGAAATACTCAAAGACATCCATGACTATAAAACGATGGTCGTCTGTACTGATTCCATTTGCCTGAAAATGCGCTTGAGACAATTCTCGTGAACGTTTGGCTAGGTCAACCGAAGTTGTCAGGCTAGCTCCTCCCATGGCAGCAGCTACTGAAAATGCTGCTGTGTAAGAAAACATATTGAGCAAGGATTTGCCCATAGCCAATCCATCAACTAGACTACCACGAACCTCGTGCTGATCTAGAAAAATTCCTGTCATCAATCCATCATTCATAAAGACTTGATACAGGACACCATTTTCAAGAACAGTGAAAAAGTCAGGTGCTTCTTGACCATAAACATGAGCAGATTCATAGTCTAGACCCTTAAAGCGGATCTTCTCATAGCTTCCTAAAACCTCAGGGAAAACCTGTCTAAAGGCTTCTGAGATGGTCTGACGAATCTGATAAACATAAGAGTTATACCAAGAAAAGACAGCATAGTCGCCATAAAGGTCCACTGTCAGACCCCCAAAGCCATCTCCCTCTTGGTTAAAGAGACGAAAGGCAGTCGTCAAATCATCTTGATAGTAGGCGCTTCTCTTTTCTTTAGCTTGTCTAAACAGCGTTTCAAAGAAAACTTGATTAAAGATCACCTTGTCTTTGCTCACAAACCAGCCCAAGCCCTTGTTTTGCTGAGAAAGGTAGGCAGTCCCAAGAAAGATTCCTTCTTGACTCTGCACTTCTACTTCCTGATCCTTTAGATTGACATTCTCAAGATCACTGGCTTCTAGTAAAACTAAACCTTTAGCGAGCTTCTTTTCAACCCTTTTGCTAACTCTTATTCTATTCATAACTACCATTATATCAAACTTTTAGACAATTCTCAAAAAAGAAACTACCCTTGCTTTTTTACTCTTCTTTTAAAAAATGGTATACTAATACTAATAAAAAATTAGGAAGTAAATGTGTGAAAAGCAATTTTAACAAAATCCAAAAAGCCATCGGTACCAGACTGGGTTTTGTCCTAACCCTTTTAATCCTATATTGGCTCAAAACCTTATTAGCCTATACCGTTGACTTTAATTTAGATATTCAAGTGGGCAAATTACAGGGAAATTATCTTGCCTTTATCGCCTTTTTCAATCCCCTTCCTTTGGGGTTACTCCTGCTGGCTCTAGCCCTCTACGCTCGGTCAACCAAGATCTTTTATGGTCTGAGTATTGCTATTTACAGCCTTTTATTCATTTGGCTCTATTCCAATGTCTTTTACTATCGAGAATTTAGTGACTTTATCACGGCCAATACCATGAAGGTGGTCAGCAAGGTGTCTGTCGGCACTGCAGAACTAGAGTTACTGCGTCCTTGGGATTTCATCTATTTTATGGATTTCCCATTGCTGGCTTTCCTTTTCTATAAAAAACTCATCCAGCTGGACAGGAGACCTTTCAAATTCCGCTCCAGTGTTGCTATCACTGCACTCTCAGCCCTGTTCTTTTCTGCTAATCTTTTCTTGGCTGAAATTGAGCGTCCCGATCTCCTATCGCGAGGATTTTCGAATTATTATGTTGTCCGTGCCCTCAGTTTGCCAGCATTTTTAGGCTATAGTGCCAACCAATCCTATAGCGCTAATAAAGAACGGGCTAAGGCCACTGAGACTGATCTTCAACCTATTACAGATTATATTCAAGAACATTCTGCTAAGCCCAATCCAGACTATTTTGGCTTGGCCAAAGGAAAAAATGTGATTTATCTCCATTTGGAGAGTTTCCAACAGTTCCTACTTGACTATAAACTCAACCTAGATGGAACTGAGCATGAAGTCACTCCCTTCCTAAATTCACTCTACCATTCGCAATCAACCCTAGCCTTTTCGAATATCTTTAACCAGGTTAAGGCTGGTAAAACCTCAGATGCGGAAACCATGCTAGAGACCGGTTTGTTTGGACTTGACCAAGGTTCCTTTATGGTCAATTACGGTGGTACCAATACCCAGCAGGCAGCTCCTTTTATCCTATCAAAAAACGGCTACCAATCAAGTGCTGTCTTTCACGGCAATATCGGGACCTTCTGGAACCGAAATACGACCTACAAACAATGGGGCTACCAATACTTCTTTGATGCTTCCTACTTCACAAAGCAAGACAGTAGCAATTCTTTCCAATATGGTTTAAATGATAAAATCATGATGAAAGATTCTATCCAGTATCTAGAGCACTTACAGCAGCCTTTTTATGCTAAGTATATCACGGTGTCCAATCACTATCCCTATGCTAGCAATCTGACAGGCGATGAGCTTGGTTTCCCACTGGCTAAAACCAAAGATGAAACGATCAATGGCTACTTCCAAACCGCCAACTATCTGGATAGTGCTATCAAGGCCTTCTTTGACTATCTCAAAGAAAGTGGCCTCTATGAAAAATCCATCATCGTCATCTACGGAGACCATTATGGAATTTCCAATTCCCGCAATCCTGACCTAGCACCCTTGATCGGAAAGACTTCTGAGAACTGGTCGAATTACGACAATGCCATGTTGCAACGAGTTCCTTTTATGGTGGTCATGCCTGGTTATGAAAAGGGACAAATCATCAATACCTTCGGTGGACAAATCGATATCTTACCGACTCTTGAACACCTCCTTGGGATTGAGTCCAATTCCTTCCTTCAAGTTGGCCAAGACCTTCTGTCTCCAGACCATCAAGAAATAGTTGCCTTTCGAACTGCCAATTCCTTCGTCACACCAAAATATACTAGCTATGACGGACGAACCTACTATACTGAGAGCGGTCTTGAAATCAGCAATCTTGATGAACAAGCTCAGACTGAACTAGAAATTGTTCGTCAAGCAGCTAGTCAACAGCTGAAAATCAGCGACCAGATTCAAACTGGTGATTTGATACGTTTCTACCAAGCAGATCATCTTGGAAAAGTTGATACAGAAAGTATTTCTTACCTCAATTCTTTGCCAATTCTGCAAAAGATTGAACAGGAAAAAGGTGGTCAATCAACCAGTCTCTTTAGCCAACGACAAGGTAAAACCAGTGCTGACCTTTTCAAGGCACCAAGTTACCAAGAACTCCATCCAGAGTCGGCAGAAACCGAATCAAAATCACAATAAAAGATGCTCTTCCGTCTTGGAGGAGCATTTCTTTTTATCAATGAAAATCAAAGAGCAAACTAAGAAACTAACCTCAGATTAACTGTAAGATTGTAGGTAGAGAGGTTGTATCAGCAATATATGTCTGTCAAATTTAGTGACGAAGATAGTAGAAGATAAATCAGCTTCAGTAGATATCTGGAAAATTTGATTTTATAGAAAAGCCTTTTGTTACAAACTCAATATACTATCAATAAATAATATCATAGAAGCAACAATAATTATAATTTCACCTATTTGAATAATCCTATTTCGAACTCTAAATATATTTTCTATCCAAAATACTTGTATCACACACATTATAGGAATTAAAGTTTTTGAAATTGAAAAATATCCAAATAAATAAACTATAAACAACAATAATAGAACTATATTATATTTCTTATTCAAAACATTCCTCCCTATATTTTTGATTACCAATCTTAATCAATTACAACCACATTATAACAAACTACGAAATCCTTGTTAACAAATATTGCCATTTTTTAAAATTTTTTGTGATTCTTACTTCGATATTGATTTTAGATGACTTTTCGTCTATATTTAGGTGTGAACACAAAGTGATACTTTGTGTGCGATAAACTATGAGCCTTTTATGCCATATTTTTCTCCTTTCGCTTTACAATTGGCTTGAACACCTTTATTGTATCGCGTTTGGAGTTTTTTTGGTATAACCTTCGACACACGAGGCTGGGCAAAAAGTCTTTAAAATCAGAAAAACGCATAATATCAGATGTACTAAAATCTTGATATTATGCGTTTTATTGTGGAAATATTTTTTCGTTTTTTACTAAAATTGAGCTTTTCCCAGTCTATTTTAAAATGTTTGGCGTTTTGCTTTACGCTCTGCACGACCGCGAGCACGATTTTCGGCACGCTTGGTTTTGCGGCGCTTTTCATCAACTGCCCATTGAATTTTCTTCTTATAACCTGGTTTGACTTTTTTCTTTTTCTTTTTAACCAAACCAATCATTTCGATATCGAGCTTATCTTGTTTTTTCTCACGGTTTGCACGACGATCACGGTCATAGGTATCTTGGAATTCTCCATCTTTTACCATCTTCGGAGTAAATTTAATTCCTAATTTCTCCAACTCACGGATATCCGAGTCATCGCTTGGCTGATAAAGAGTAATAGCTGTACCTGGTAGGCCGTTGCGTCCGGTACGACCAACACGGTGCACGAAGAAGGATAAGTCTTGCGGAATGGCATCATTGATGACATGGCTGACACCTTCAATGTCAATTCCACGCGCCGCCAAATCTGTTGCGACAATGTACTCAAAATCCAGATTTTTCACCTGATTCATGATTCGCTTACGTTCACGAGGGGCAATATCTCCATGGATTTTTGCCACCTTCAAGCCTTGAGCAGTCAGATATGAATGCAATTCATCAGCACGCGTTTTAGTGTTAACAAAAATCATTGCCAAATACGGTTGCATCAACTGAGTCAACTGGTAAATTTGAGCATTCTTGTCACGTCCCTTAGTAGAAATCAACCAATTATCAATGGTATCAGAAATGACCGTTTTGGTCTTGATTTTCTCCATAACTGGATTTGACAAGTATTTTTTCAAGAATGGTTGCAGTTTTTGTGGAATAGTCGCTGAGAAGACCATGAATTGCAGATCTTTTGGAAGGCTTCCAGCAATCTTATCAACAGTTTCTAAGAATCCCATATCCAAGGTCATATCTGCCTCATCGACCACAAAGGTCTTGGCCTTGTGAATAGCTAGGTCACCAGACTTAACTAAGTCATAAATACGGCCTGGCGTTCCGATGACAATATGAGGCTGGTTACTTGCCAATTTTTCAATCTGGCGAGTCTTATCTGTCCCTCCCACATAATTAACCACACGAACTTCCACTTCTGAGTAAGCTGCAATCTGACGAGCTGCTTGGTAAATTTGAGTAGCCAACTCACGGCTCGGTGCCGTAATCACTGCCTGTACACTATCACTAACTTCATCTAATTGCTGGAAAATCGGTAACAAGAAAGTGTGAGTCTTACCTGAACCTGTTTTTGATTCACCGACTAGGTCACGACCTGCCAAAACAATCGGAATCAACTTATCTTGCACCTCTGTTGGAGTTGTGAATTTTAACTCCTCCAAGGCTTCACTAATATATTTTTTAAATTGAAATTTCGTAAATGACATAATATCCTCGATTCTATCTATCTTATCAATTATACCACATTTTATTCCATTTCTGTAGTCTCACTTATTTAGGCTATTTCCGGTACCTTTTCTAGTCAGAAAAAGGCTGGAATTTTATAGTTCCAACCTCTTTTCAGTTATTATTTCCAGTTTAAAAGAGCATTCAAACCATAGTGATCACTGACTTGCGGACTCTTGTTACCATCAAATACGACATGTAAATTTTCCACCGCTAACTCTTTGGTAGTAAAGACATAATCGATTCGAAGGGGTTCAGTGTTCCCTTTCCAGCCATCAATTTCTGGTGGAACGGTATAGCTACCGCTTTTCTCTTGAGCAACTTCAAAAGCGTCTTGTAAGCCTAATGGACTAGCTAAAATTGCCTGGTAGCCTTCCTGTCCAGCCGGATTGTTGAAATCTCCAGCTAGCAAAAGCGGCTTGTTCAATTCTTTCAAGACAGCCTCAAATCGTGCCCATTCTTCTTGGAAACCTTTATCCCACCAAGAGAGATGAACACTGGCAACTGCTAGCTCCTTACCATCGACTACAGTCTCAACCAAGGCAACACGGCGAGTATGATAGTCTGTTGGATCATCCACATCTGAAACCAAAATTTCTCTGGCTTCAATAGGTGTTTTAGACAAGATAGCCACACCTTCGTGGTAGCGATCATAACCGATATGGTTATAGGCCCAAGTCCAGTAGTAATTTTTCCCTTGCTCAGACAACTTTTCAACCAAGAGTCTAACATAGTGATCTTTGTGAATAGGCTCAGCTGCTGGCAAAGCTTGATAAAGGTCATTAACCTCCACCTCTGAAGAGGTGATCTCCTGATTGATTTCTTGGAAACAAATCAAATCATAGTCCTTTTCAAGAATATCCTCAAGCAAAATCTGGAATTTTTCCTCTGCTTCTTTCTCCATCCAACTGTGAGTATTGAGTGTTAAAAATTTCATTCTTTTCTCCCAAAATAAGAGGTTGGAATACAGCTTCCAACCTCAAGTATATTACAATTCTACTTTAGCAACTGCTGTTTTAGCTGCAAGAGAACCTGTTTTTTCTAATTTAACTGATTTAATTGCATCACCATTTGTGAAGACAACTACTGTTGAAGTTTCACGACCTGCTACACGGATAGCATCCAAGTCAGCTGTAACAAGTAAGTCACCTGCGGCAACTTTTTGTCCTTCAGCAACATGAACTGTAAATGGTTTACCTTCAAGACTTACTGTGTCCAAACCAATGTGAACCAATACTTCAAGACCTGCTTCAGTCACAAGACCAAGAGCATGTTTTGTAGGGAAGATGCTTGATACAGTACCTGAAACTGGAGATACAATGTTTCCATTTGCAGGTTCTACTGCAAATCCATCACCCATCATTTTTTGAGCAAATACTGGATCTTTTACTTGTTCCAAAGCAACAACTTGACCATCAGCTACTGAGTAAACTTCCTCAGTAAGACCTTTGAAGTGAACAGTGTTTTGTTGTGCTTCAGTCATTTGGCTTGGAAGAGTTTCAGGAATGATTTCACCTGAATCAAGGATATCTTGGATATCAGATTTCAATACGTCAGCTTTTGGACCGTAGATAGCTTGAACCCCTTGTCCTTTCATGACAAGACCCATAGCTCCTTCTGCTTTCCATTGCTCTGCATTTCCTACTTTATCTGCATCTTTAACAGTTACACGAAGACGAGTCATACATGCGTCAACATCAACGATGTTTGCACGTCCACCAAGAAGGTTGATAATGTTTACAGCTTGAGAGCCTGCTGCAACTTTCACTTCGCTGCTAGATTCTTCTGAACCTTCAGCAGTTTCGTAGTTTCCGTTACGTCCTGGAGTTGCGTAGTTGAATTTTTGAATCATGAAGTTTGCGATAAAGTACATGATTACAGCAAAGAGAACAGTTACCCAAATGAAGTTAATGATATCCATACCGATACCAGCACTGATTGCAATAGGTGTACGAGTCAAGAACTCGATTGAACCGAATGAGTGCATACGTAGGTTTACGACGTCAGCCATAGCAAAGGCAGCACCTTGAACAAGTGAGTAAACAAGATACATAGGTGTTGCGACGAACATGAACATGTATTCGATTGGTTCAGTAACCCCTGTCAAGAATGTTGCAAGAGCTGTCGCAATCATCATACCTTTGTATTTGTGTTTCTTGTCAGCATCAACATTACGGTAGATAGCCACAACCACACCCATCAAGATACCGAATGAACCAATCATTTGTCCAACTTTGAAACGAGCTGGGTGAACAGTATCTAACAAGTGTTGGTATTGACTAGCATCAGTACCTTTAAGGTTTACAAGGTCTGTTACCCATGCAAGCCAAAGTGGATCTTGACCAAATACTTGGCTACCTTTTGCTGCACCAGTTAAGACCTCATAAGTACCACCAAGAGCTGTGTAGTTCATTGGGATAGTCAACATGTGGTGAAGACCAAATGGTAAGAGCAAACGTTCCAATGTACCATACAAGAATGGTGCAAGGATTGGAGCAGTTTCTTGTGAGTTAGCAATCCAGATACCAAAGCTATTGATACCAGTTTGCACAAGTGGCCAGAAAGCTGAAAGTACAATTGCAGCAATTATTGAACGAAGAATAACTACAAACGGTACAAAACGTTTTCCGTTAAAGAATGAAAGTGCATCAGGAAGCTTACGGAAGTTATAGTATTTATTGTAAGCAGTTGCTCCAATAAAACCAGAAATGATCCCTACGAACACACCCATGTTAAGTGCTGGGGCTTCCATAACACTAATGAAGTAATCAGCAACTTTGATTTGCCCACCCAATAGTGTTGAAACCATAGCATCTGGATTTTTCAACATATCGCCTGATACGCCAAAGATTGTACCAGTGATACGGTTAATCAAGATGAAGGCAAGACCAGCGGCGAAAGCACCACCAGCACGTTCTTTAGCCCAGCTACCTCCAATGGCTAGGGCGAACAAGATATGAAGGTTAACGATAACCCCCCAACCGATTTGTTCTAGTACACCACCAGTAATAACAAGTGGTGAAAAGGTTGGGTTAATCATCACGATAGACTTACCGATTGAAATCATCAAACCAGCAGCCGGCATAACCGCGATAACCACCATCAAAGCCTTACCGAATTTTTGCCAAAATTCGAAAGACAAGACATTTTTGAATGTATCTTTCATCATTCAAATCTCCTTTATTTTTATTTAGGCAAACGTTTTACGAAAACGTTTGCACCTTTTATGATTTAATTATACCACTTTAATTTTTTTTGTAAAGGCTTTTATAAAAAAAAGTACACTTTTTTCTAAA